>CACXHF010000519.1 GCA_902767305.1 uncultured Eubacteriales bacterium | reverse complement strand
GTTTTGTCTTTTTTCAGCAGGGCTTTGAAGATCTGATAACTGGGCATGATGCTCTCAAAACCGGTCGTGGGAATCGCGTTCTGAACACGCGGATCGTGAGCATCAAAAGTGATGATATTGCTGACACCCATGTTTTCCAGTTCCTGAAGAGCCATGGCACAGTCCAGGCTTTCACGGGCTGAACGCCTGTGCTGGCGGCCTTCATAAAGCATGGGCATAATGACATTGATGCGGTAGGCCTTGCCGCTGGCTGCGGCAATAATGCGCTTCAGATCCGCATAATGTTCGTCCGGTGACATCGGAACATCCTTGCCATACAGCTTATAGGTGCACTGATAAGCCCCGATATCGCAGATAATGAACAGATCATATCCACGAACGGTTCCTTTCAGCATGCCTTTGGCCTCACCTGTTCCAAAGCGCGGACAGGCCGCCTCAAGAAGGAAACCATTCTTGTCTGTTCCATAGAAACTATGCAGACTCTGCTCAGAGCTCTCAATGTCGGGCTCCTCAGCAATCTGCCATTTGAGTAAATATTCATTAACCCTCTTACCAAGCGTTTCGCAGCCGTTCATGGCAATGACGCCAAGCGGAGCAACCGGTCTGGTCGGGAATTTTTTTCCGGATTCTGGCTTCTTTATCATTTCAGCATCGTTCATTGGAATCTTTCCTTTCATGTCGTGATGCACTTTCGAAAAAAGAACACATCTGTTCGTATGGATTCAAACGATCTGGTAACCAAAAGTACGCAAAAAACAGAAACAGATTATGCACACAAATAATACACAAAACCCGACGGAAAAGCAACCGCCGACATCAAGCTTTTTTCCATTATCTTTACCCGCTTTCTCACTCTTTTCCTTCTCTGCTTTGGAAAAATCTGACAAACATCTCGTCAATTCAGGCAGAATCTTTCTCTGATTTTTTACACTTCCGGCAGAAAAGATTTTCATTTTCCTGTATTCATGTACCTGCAGTCAGGGAAAAATCCTCTGTTTCTGCGTCTGTGAACCGGTTTATTTCTGCTTTCTCTGTGCTGTTTCAGGCAGATACGGCTGTGCAGCACGGAACGTGTCTTGACCCCTCTGCATCAATACTGCTATAATTGCCCCATATTTTCTGAATAAAGAAGGGAACATCTTGAAGCGGATCGTCCTGACCGGCGGAGGAACTGCCGGACATGTATCAGCCAACCAGGCTCTTATCCCCAGACTTCTCGAGGAAGGATGGGATATCCATTATCTTGGAACCGGAAACGGTATTGAACGTTCACTGATTGAACCTATTTCCGGCGTAACCTATCATATTATCCAGTCCGGAAAGCTGCGGCGCTATTTCGACGTAAAAAACTTCACCGATATTTTCCGCGTGATCGCCGGCTTTTTCCAGAGTACTGCCCTTCTCGGACGTCTGAAACCGCAGATTGTCTTTGCAAAAGGCGGCTTCGTCTCCGTTCCGGTCGTTTATGGTGCCGCTCTGAACCGCATACCTGTCGTCATGCATGAAAGTGACATCACTCCGGGACTGGCCAATAAGCTCTGCAAACCTTTTGCGCGCTGTCTGTGCACCACTTTCCCCGAATGTGCCCGGCAGATCGGCAAAAAAGGAGTCTTCACCGGTTCCCCCCTGCGCCGTGAACTGTTCAGCGGCTCAAGAGAACGCGGCCTGCAGCTCACCGGTTTTGACGGCAAAAAACCGATTCTCATGATGACCGGCGGCTCACTCGGTGCACAGACAGTCAATGATTGTTTCCGCGCCGCTCTGCCGTCTCTTCTGCCGGATTATGACATTCTGCACCTGTGCGGCAAAGGAAATCTCTCCGCTGCCCACGAACATCTGGCCGGTTACTGTCAGGTGGAATACCTGACCGGCGAAATGCCGGACGCCTTTGCCTGTGCCGACCTGATTCTCTCCCGTGCCGGATCCAATACCCTCACGGAGATCCTGGCGCTGGGCAAACCCGCCCTGTTTATTCCCTATCACAGCGGACGCGGTGACCAGATTCTCAATGCCAGATCCATCGGAGAGCGGGGGCTTGGCAAAGTGCTCATGCAGGATAAAATGACCCCCGAATCCCTGGTCGAGGCCATTCATGAACTGGATCGTGATAAGGAGACCCTGATCACTGCACTCCGGAGTCTTCCGAATTCAGACGGAACAGACGCCGTTCTTGACGTAATCCACCGTTATGCAAAACCAGAAAAATAACACAACTATCTGACAGAGAGTACTATGGAACATTTTGATATCATTGTTATCGGAGCAGGCCATGCCGGCTGTGAGGCTGCCCTCGCAGGTGCACGTATCGGCTGCTCCGTTCTCCTGCTCACCCTGAATCTGGACAGCATTGCCCTCATGCCCTGCAACCCTGCCATCGGCGGAACCGGCAAAGGCCACCTCGTACGTGAAGTGGATGCTCTGGGCGGAGAAATGGGTCTGGCTGCAGATGACACATTTATACAGTCCCGAATGCTCAATACCGGCAAGGGACCTGCCGTCCATTCCCTTCGCGTTCAGTCTGACAAGCGTGCCTACCAGCAGCGCATGCGCCAGACACTTTTCACAACCCCCGGCCTGACAGTCCGCCAGGGTGAGTGCGGTAAAATTCTGAGTGACGGAGTCCGGATTACCGGTATCGAGACCACCACCGGTGCACGTATTGACACAGAAGCGCTTGTAATCTGTTCCGGCGTTTACATGGACAGCCGGATCATTATCGGTGAATGCAGCTGGCAGGGCGGTCCGCAGGGGCTTCTTTCCTCCATGCATCTGGCAGGAGCCCTGCGTTCTCTTGGCCTCGAACTGCGCCGCTTCAAGACCGGCACTCCGCCGCGTATTGCAGAAAACTCCATCGATTTTGATGAAATGACACCGCAGCCAGGCGATGAGCCCATTACCCCCTTTTCCTTTCTGACCGATCCGGATACGCTTGTCAACCGTGCACAGTGTTATCTGACCTATACCAACGAAGCTACTCATGATCTTCTCCGGCGCAACATTCATCGGGCGCCCATGTATTCCGGCCAGATTCACGGAACCGGAGCCCGTTACTGCCCGTCCATTGAGGATAAGATCATGCGCTTTGCCGATAAGGACCGGCATCAGCTGTTCCTTGAGCCAGAGGGAATGTCTACCAATGAATGGTATGTTCAGGGGCTGTCCACCTCCATGCCCGAGGACGTACAACTTGAGATGCTCCACACCATTCCCGGACTGCGCCATGCACAGGTGCTCCGCCTGGCCTATGCCATAGAATATGAATGCATCGATCCGCTTCAGCTCCGGGCTGACCTCAGCTGCCGGAAATACAAGGGGCTTTATCTGGCCGGGCAGGTAAACGGCACCAGCGGATATGAAGAAGCCGCCGGCCAGGGAATTCTTGCCGGAATCAACGCTGCCCGCTTCGTGCGTCACGAGACTCCGATTTTCCTTGGACGGGATCAGGCTTACATCGGGGTACTTGTCGACGACCTGACCACGAAGGGTACGAATGAACCCTACCGCATGATGACCAGCCGCTGCGAATACCGTCTGCTGCTGAGACAGGACAATGCCGATCTGCGTCTCACCGAAATCGGACATCAGGTCGGTCTCGCCTCGAAAGAGCGGCTTGAACGCATGAAGGAAAAGGCAACCCGGACACGGGAAACGATTCAGCATCTGTCCCGTATCTGGATTCCGAAAACACCTGCATTGACCACATATCTTGCAAAGCTTGGACAGAGTGAGCCCTCCGGCAGTGTCAATGCCGCCGATCTGCTGCGCCGGCCTCATATCCGGTATACCGATGTCGAACCGCTCCTGCCGGATTGTGCTCCCCTTTCGCCCGCTGTTCAGGAACAGGTGGAGATTTCCCTGCGCTATGAGGGATACATCGAAAAGGAACAGCATCAGGTGGAGGGATTCCGTAAAGCGGAAAACCGTCTTCTCCCTCCTGATACCGACTATATGCAGATCGAAGGCCTCCGTATCGAAGCACGTCAGAAACTCTGTGCCATTCAGCCCCGCTCCATCGGTGAAGCTTCCCGAATTTCGGGGGTTTCACCGGGGGATATCACCGTCCTTCTGATCTGGCTGACCCGCTGGGAAACCCGGCATCCCGTGAACTGACCTTCCTGCCTGATCCATACGGATCAGGCAGTTTTTTGTCCCTTTTTCAGAAAGGCCTTGACAGGTCAGATTTCCCCCGTTATAATGTGTCACTGTATTAAGTCACTAATACAGTGACACAATGGAAGGATACATCCGATGAAATGGCATTTTGAAAACGGACAGCCCATTTATCTGCAGATCGTCTCTCAGATGAAAATGGCCGTGATCCGCGGTCAGTATCCGCCCGGTTCCAGGATTCCCTCCGTTCGTGATCTTGCGATGGAAGCCGGTGTCAATCCAAACACCGTCCAGCGAGCACTCAGTGTGCTGGAGGACGAGCAGCTGATTGTCACACAGCGAACAGCCGGGAAAAGCATCACAGAGGATAACGAGCGGATTCTGGCTCTTCGCAGATCGACCAGCAAAGAAATACTGGATGAATGCATCACCAGACTCGAGGCAATCGGACTGACGCACGATGAAATTGCCGCGAGTATCAGTGCCTATATCAAAAACGGAAAGGACACCACAAATGAACAGAATCACCTGCCATGATCTGACCAAAAAGTACGGCAGCAAAACCGCACTGGATCATCTGAATCTCTCACTGGAATCCGGGAAGATTGTCGGTCTTCTCGGTCCGAACGGCAGTGGAAAAACCACGCTGATCAAGCTGGCCTGCCGTCTCCTTCAGCCCACCTCCGGTGAAATCCTGATCAACGGACAGAAACCCGGCAAAGCCAGTAAGGCCAGCATTGCCTACCTCCCGGACCGGGATTTTCTGCCAGACTACATGCGGGTCAGTCAGCTGATCAGCTATTATGCCGACTTCTTCCGGGATTTTGATCAGGAACGGGCACATAACCTGCTTTCCTCTCTCGATATTGATGAGAAAATGCAGCTGAAGCGTCTCTCCAAAGGCAATCGGGAGAAGACACAATTGGTTCTCACCATGAGCCGTCAGGCTGAGATATACATTCTGGATGAACCGATTGCCGGCGTCGACCCCGCTGCACGTGATTTTATTCTCCGGACCATTATCGGAAACTATGAAAAAAATGCACTGGTCCTCATTTCAACCCATCTGATCGCAGATGTTGAGCCCCTGCTCGACGAAATCCTTTTCCTCAAAACCGGAAAGATCGTCCTCAGCGGCAACGCGGAAGAGATCCGCACAGAGCATGGAATGAGCATCGACCAGCTGTTCAGGGAGGAATTCGAATGCTGATCAAACTGATAAAACACGACTTCTGCGCCATGGGCCGTCTCCTGGCTCCCATATCCGGCGTTCTTCTCATTCTTTCCATCGCTCTGGGTCTGAACCTCCGTGGTCAGATCGACGCGGAAAACTGGACGCAGATCCCGTTCATTCTGGGAATCCTGCTCGTTTTCCTTATCTTCTTTGCCTTTATGCTCACCTTTGTTCTGACCATCACCCGCTTCAAGCAGAGCCTCTTTGGCAATCAGGGATACCTTTCCTTTGCCCTTCCGGTCTCTACGGTCGAACACATTCTCAGCAAATTTCTTGCCTCCATCCTCTGGTTCATTCTGATTGCGGCCGTCTCCTGCCTCAGCTTCTACCTGGTCGCCACAATCAGTACGCCAAAGCTCCTGCGTAATCTGAGCCTCCCGTATATCCGTCGGATTCTTGCCGAAAATCATATCACGGTTCCTGTTTCCGGCATCATGCTGGTCATGCTGATAACGGCCATTCACGGGCTCTTCCATATCTACGCTTCCATTTCCATCGGGCATCTCTGGCAGCGGCATTCCACTCTGTTCGGGATCATCGCCTATGTTGCTATGTCCATTATCACCTCACGTCTCTTCTTCGTCTTCGCCGTAACTCCTTTATTCGCATCAAATTACGTCCTGGGCTACAGCCTTTTTCATCTGGTCATCTCCCTGATCTACGCAGTCATCTGCTGGATCATTCTTGAACGTCGGCTGAACCTCGAATAAGATAAAATGCCAGTTCCGGAATAAAACCGAAACTGGCATTCTTTCTGTTCACACTGGTCCGTTATCGGATCAGTTCCCTGTAGTTTTCCTCCGTATACACCGGAATCCCCGCGCGGCCGACCAGTTCTGCAAAAACGCCATCTCCGTCAGTCAGCTTTCCGGTAAAGGTTCCGTCATAGATTTTCCCGGGTCCGCATGACGGGCTTCTCGCCTTCAGAATCACTGCCTCCGCACGAACCTGCCGGACTATTTCAAACGCACGCTTCGCCCCGATCACAAACGGTTCTGTAACATCCTCTCCGTTCCGATTAACTACGTGATCGCCGCACCGTTCACTGGGAACGCGGGGAATCGGAAGGCCTCCCAGAACCTCCGGGCATACCGCCACTGCTTTTCCTTCCTCCACCAGTTTCTGAATTTCCGGAACTGGTTTGGCTTTCCCGTCCATTCTGCACGGAATTCCGGCCAGACATGCACTGACTGCAATCATCCATATCCTCCTGTACCAGGGTCCGAACTTCCCGGTCCTATTTTCATCTGCTTCCTGTCAGTGACAGTCAAAAACCGGTGAAATCCATTCATACGCATATCGCGGGTCTCCGTTGCTGAGGTAGATCACTCCGCAGTACTGGAATCCTTCCCGGCGAATCGCCTGCTGCATCGGTTTGTTGTCCGCATGGGTATCCACCCGAAGGTGCAGGTAATGCGTTCTGGCAAATTCAACCGCCTCATGATAGACACGCGAATGACTTCCATCACTGGCTATCCGGTGAATCGTCGCATATTCCGTATTGTCGAGCCATGCCCCGTCAATTCTGGCATACGTGGGATCCTCACCAAAGTGCAGCATAAACACGCCATAAATCCGGTCCTCAGCAGTCACCATGACATACAGTTCTCCCCGGGAGATGTCCTCTTTCAGAACATCCACGGCCGGATATCCGTTAACCCACTGATTCATGTTTCCATGATCCCGCATGAACTGTCTTGCCTCTGCATAGATTTCGTTGATTACCTGCAAGTCTGCTTCTGTTGCTTTTCTGACCATATCTTCCTCCAAATGATAGTTCTCTGACAGCATATTCCCTATTGCCGTCAGGGTACTGTCCCGTTTCCCTTTCCGATTCTTCTCCGTCATTCTCCTGCGTCTCAGAGAGAAAGAATCAGCTGTTCGAGTTCCGAGGGGGTGGATACTATATAACGGG
>CACXHF010000518.1 GCA_902767305.1 uncultured Eubacteriales bacterium | reverse complement strand
TTCATCCCCAGCACACCGCCCAGTCCGCCAAAGAATGCTGTTACCAGGAACAGCCGTCTCTCCGGCACACGCCAGTTTCCACGGCGTGCACATTTCTTGTCGTATCCCATCAGAATAAAGGAAGTCAGGTTCATCACAGCAATCAATGCCAGTGTCACATAGACAATTATCTTCTTATCCATAACCGGATTAAAACACACTCCTGTTTTTCATACTACCGTATCTTTCATTCGCTTCCGTTTCCCATTCTTGACACATCCGTCATACGAGCATACAATGGGTGTGTAGCTGTCTGTGTCCTGTTCGGACACGAATGAAATAAGTCGGCGTCAGATGTCTGATTTCATAAAAGCTGGAGGTAAAATACTCTCATTTCTGAACAAACGGATCGAGCCGGGGTTTATCCTGCATCCGAAACACTTCTTCCATCTGAAACAGTACATGACTGTTTTCTGCTTCATGGATACTCAGGTCCTCAATCTGCGCCGGATTTCCATCACATCCAGGGATTCCCTGAGTTAGGATTAGTGATCATCCATGCATGAACTGACATTCGCACAAAGAAAAATCAGAGCGTTCCTGGCTGCCACGACCGCAGAAATGTTCATCGGCACCCTCCTGAATCTGTCAGACTCAGTGATCGCCGGCCATATTATCGGTCCCGACAGCCTTTCTGCCATCAATCTCATCATGCCGTATTACGTCGTTGCCCTCTTTCTTGGAGAAGTCACTGCCAGCGGTTCCGCTATGGTCTATGCAATGGAATTAGGAAAACTCCGCGGTGAAAAGGCCTATGCTGCCTTTGGACAGGGACTGCTGACGGCCGCAGTCGCCGGCGTCCTGATGCTCCTTACAGGATTGTTCAGTCTGCCATTTGAGCTGCAGCTGCTTGACGCTTTTCCTGAGATTGCAGATCTTACAAGACGGTATATGCATTATTATATCTTTGTCCTGTTGCTTTCACCGCTGAACGTTCTGCTCTCCAGGATGGTTTATGCGGACGGCGGAGAGATCTGCGGTTCTGCTGCGGCGATTATTCTGGGCCTGACCAACGTCGTCTCTTCTCTGGTTCTGGGAACATATTTTGGCATCGAGGGGATCGCCATGGGCACGGTTTTGTCATACCTGGTATCCCTCGCTATTCTCTCTATCCATTTTTTCAGCAGGCGCAACTCTCTGAAAATTCGATTCAGACCTTCTCTGCGCCTGCAGTGGAATATCCTCTTTCTGGGCGTCGGATCCGACCTGATGTTCCTGTACCTGGCACTCCTTACGATGATATGCAATCAAACTGTCACACTGCTGTTCGGGGCAGAATATCTGCCTGTTCTGACCGTCCTGTACGGCGTGATTGAGCTGAGCGTTGTTCTGGAGTCTGCCGGTGAGGCTATCCGCCCTATGATTGGCATCTACAGAGGTGCAAAGAATCCACCGGCCATCCGGTCGATCATGCAGTATACAGCACGTCTTAATCTGTATATTGGCATCGCATTAAGCTTCGTTGTCTTCCTTGCAGCGCCATACATTCCCTTCCTCTTTCAGCTTGGTGATCATCCGGAGCTGTATTCCATCTGTATAAACGGTCTGCGGATCTACGCTCTGGCGTTTCCGCCGCTCTCGTGGCTTGCGCTCTACGACAGCTATTGGCTCTTCATCGATAAAAGAGGGATGAGCATGCTTTCCAATACGCTGAAATACTTCCTGTGTGCCGCAATTCTGGCTCCGATTCTCAGCAAAACGCTCGGCATGAAGGGGCTGTGGCTGGGTTTCGCAATTGCTCCTCTGATGAGTTATATCATTGTCCGGGCCTGGGGACTGTTCCGTTATGGCAGAAAACAGTTCCCTCTGCTGCTTCCGGAACAGGATTCAGCAGCTGCAGACTTCAGTCTGCCCCTGGAACAGCCGCGTATTCTTCAGCTCCTGAGAGATATAGAATCTTTTCTCCGCTCTCAGAATGTGGAATGGGCCACCATTGCTCGTATGCTGCAGCTCACTGAAGATCTTCTTCTGCTGATTGCAGAAAAGAATCCCGGCAATCGGATTTACGCAGAATGTTGTCTCAATGTTACCGGTGAAAAGGTCTCCCTGTCGATATGGGATTCCGGAAAGCCCAACAACATCACCAATTCAGATACCCCTGTTTCCCAGTTCCGCAGTTATGTTGTTTCCCGCTTGCTTGATGGCACAGCAAGCAGGAAACAATATCTGTTGAGTGTCGGCTTTAACCGTTCGGTGATTGAAT
>CACXHF010000517.1 GCA_902767305.1 uncultured Eubacteriales bacterium | reverse complement strand
TCTTTTCAGCGCGCTATCAGTATCGTTGGATACCGAGTTGAAACAGGATTCCTTCGGGTTTCCTACCTAAACTACGTGGAAGTTGTGGTATAACAGATATTATTTGATGTGCGTGAAAGGGAGAAGGGCATGATTAATAATTCACCGTCTATTTTACGCTCAGATATGATTTCCTGTGCGTTGTGTAAAAATCCCCCCTGCAGCCAGGCGTGTGCGATAATGAATCCCGGAGAACTTCTCCGCAGTATTTGGTTCAGGAATGAACAGACGGCTGCTGGACGGCTGCCGGAGGAAAATCCATGTCTGACCTGTGAGGGCGCCTGTGAAAAGGCCTGTGTCCGGGCGGGAGAGGTTCCGATACGCGATCTGATGAATCGTCTTTATTATCAGGTGCTGCCGGAATGTGAAACATCTCTTCCGGACAATGAGGACAGATTACGCTGTGATCTGTGCGGCATTCCGCTTGAGAATCCGTTTCTGCTTTCCTCTTCTGTGGTCGCTAGTACCTATGATATGTGCGCACGAGCGTTCGAAGCCGGATGGGCAGGAGCTGCATTCAAGACGGTTTCTACATTGGATATTCATGAGGCGTCTCCACGTTTTTCTGCAATTGAAGGCGACAACGGGGGAATCATCGGGTTTAAGAATATTGAACAGCTCTCCGACCACAGTGTACCGGAAAACATGGAGGTTTTTCGCAGACTGAAGAAAAACTATCCGACGAAACTGATCCTGACATCCATTATGGGGCAGAATGAGGCAGAGTGGGCAGAACTGGCAAGACTCTGTGAGGAAAATGGTGCGGATGCAATTGAACTGAATTTCTCATGTCCAAACATGGCTGCAGATGGAATGGGCAGCGATATTGGACAGATACCCGAACTGGTGGAACGCTACACGGCAGCAGCCAAAGGTGCCTGTCATATTCCTGTTCTGGCAAAACTGACGCCGAATGTGGACAGCATGTGCCCTGCTGCGGAGGCAGCAAAGCGCGGGGGAGCGGATGGTATATCAGCAGTGAATACCATCAAGTCCATTGTGGGTGTAAATATGCATACCTTCGTTTCTGCACCTGCGGTCCATGGAATGAGCGCAGTAGGCGGATACAGTGGTCAGGCGATCAGGCCAATCGCGCTTCGGTTTATTTCAGAACTTGGAAAAGATCCGGAACTGAAAGGGATGCACATCTCTGCAATGGGCGGCGTGCAGACCTGGCAGGATGCACTGGAGTTTATTCTGATGGGAGGAGGCTCTGTTCAGGTTACCACCAGTGTCATGCAGTATGGATACCGGATTATTGACGATCTGAAAACAGGACTTAATCTGTATCTGACGGAAAAAGGATGTTCTTCAGTCAGAGAACTGGTAGGACTGGGGCTTGACTTCCTGAGCAGTACTACAAATGTGCTCGAACGTGATACAGTAATTTATCCTACTTTTGATTACAGTCGCTGTATCGGGTGCGGACGCTGTGAGATTTCCTGCGATGATGGCGGACATCAGGCAATTCAGCTGAATGAGAAACGGAAACCGGTTCTCAACGGAAAAAAATGTGTGGGCTGTCATTTGTGTATGCTTGTCTGTCCGCAGAATGCGATTTCACCTGGCTCCAGGCGGGTTGGAAAAGTAATGAAAACCCAGGCCTGAGGGGGATTGGCCTGATTAAGCTGTTTCTCACATTTTTCAGGGATTGGGGAAATGAAAATGCGTAAACTGAATGTCATTTTGATGGCGGGCTTTCTTTTGATGGCGATTGCCGGTATGTCCTTTGCAGATACTCCGTACTCTGGGATGCAGACTGTGAATGAGCCGGCAGATGGTGCAGGAGCGGATATGCAGGGGTATGGTTTTTTGCCCGGAAATATGATGGGTCCTGCACAGATATACGGCAGTTCTTCTGTTGCACAGACCTCCGGGGTTTCCTATGTTAATCCGGTTTATCCGACTGAGACAACAGGGAATGTGTCACAGATGTCTGTTACTCCGTATGGAAATATTCAGCCGGGACAGACGTATGGAATGCCGGTTTCTGGGAATCAGGTTCCCGGAGCACCTTATACAGATGCTCAGTCAGGACAGAGTTATGAATATTCGCCCTATGGTACGACCCAGCCGGATCAGACATATGGAGTCCCGATGCCCGGTGTGCAGAATTCCGGTACGGCTTACGGGACAACTCAGCCAGGGCAGGATTATGCATCATCAGCCTACGGGACAGCTTATGGAATGCAGCAGACTGAACAGGCATATGGTGTACCGGCTGGCGGGACAGCCTATGGAATGCAGCAGACTGAGCAGGCATACGGCGTACCGGCTGCAGGGGCAGCCTATGGAATGCCGCAGACTGAACAGGCATATGGCGTACCGGCTGGCGGGACAGCCTATGGAATGCCGCAGACTGAACAGGTATATGGCGTACCGGCTGGCGGGACAGCTTATGGAATCCCGCAGACTGAGCAGGCATATGGTGTACCGGCTGCCGGGGCAGCCTATGGAATGCCTCAGCAGAATCAGGTAACTGATACCTCGGCAAATAATCCCTATGGGACGTTACCAGCGTCCATGACACCCTATGAAAATGGTCAGGGGGAGATGCCGGTGTATGATTCAGTACAGACTGAATACGGACAGCCGGCAGCGGATCAGAGCCAAAATCCGGCTGTGACGAATTCGGCCGGTACAAATGCGAACCGTCATATCTCAGCAGAAGATGCTGCATGGCTCGCTCAGGTATACGGTGTGTCCGAAGGAGAAGTATCCTCCCTGCCAAGTGTATACAGTTCAAAAACCGAAAACAGCGCTTATCTGCCACAAAGTGGACCTGCGGCAGCAGCGACATCGCAGAATGAGAGTGTGCCGCCTATGTCTCCTCCGGCGCAGGCGAACGGACTGACAACCGGTTCGGGTACTGAATCAGTTATGCCGGATAGGATGAGTGTAAATACGGGTGTCCAGAATTCTGGAATCGTGGCAGTTCCGCAGACGGGTACATATCTGGATGGAACAGTTCTGGGAGTGGGAAGCGAGATAACGATTGCACTTTCAGACCGGTCGACAATTGTGGTCAGCCCCGAGATTTGTTCAGCTGTTTCCGGTGGTACAATAGGTAACGGATTTGCATGCCGTGTATTTTACGAGAGAGTTCGGCAGGGAGTGAATATGTATATGGACAGGTTCACTCAGGTGTTGGTTTATCCGCAGTCGAATAATGCAGGAAATAATTTAACAATGAATTCTCCAAATAAATCCTCGGATTTCGGAACGAACAGTATCCGGAATCCAGCCGAGGCAGTGCCGGGATATATCAACGATGCATACGCCAATCTCAGTGGAACCGAGAACGGCTCAGCAGTTTATGATGATTAGTCGGATGACAGGCGGAAAGAGTATCCGGCGTATCTGCAGATGGAAATGCTTCCGGGGAAGCGTATACGGATGGAAATGCCTGACAAGATCTTCCGGTCAGGTAATGCAGCAGAAAAGGTAACAGAGGAGTTTGAGAATGACGAATAAAAAACTGGCTGCGGAGGCGTTTCACGCGTATACGAAGCAATACGATCTCGGGAACAGTAAGATTTTGAGTAAGGTGAGCCACACCAAGAGAGTAGCCTCTCTCTGTGAACGGATTGCCGAAGGCTGTGGAATGAATGAGGAAGATGCCGGTTTTGCCTGGTATCTTGGACTTCTTCATGATATCGGCCGTTTTGAACAGGTGCGCATTTATAATACCTTTATGGATGAATCGTCGGTGGATCATGCAGAGTTTGGCGCAGACCTTTTATTCAGAGAGGGACTGATTCATGCTTTTCCGTTGGATGGTCTACCGGAAAACGGGGCAGAGATGATGGAAGCGGCCATTCGCCTGCATAACAAACTGTCTCTTCCCGACGTGCTCGACAGGCGGACAGCTGATTTCTGCCGGATTCTCAGGGATGCGGATAAAGTCGATATTTTCCGGGTTATTGGCGAACTGTCCTTTGAGGAAATTGCAGGCAGCCGAAAAGATCTGTTCAGTGAAGAAGATGGGGCATGTGATGAGGTAATGGCCTGCGTAACTTCACATCGCTGTGTTCCGAGAAATATTCGAAAAAACCGTTTTGACTGCCGTATTTCATATGGATGCTTGGCTTTTGAACTGTTTTATGAGACGAGCAGGAAAATTGTGGAGGAACAGGGATTTCTCAGCCGGATTCTGACGGAGACGGATGAGACAGGACGAAAGCTGTGGAGCGAGAAGGAATGTGCACAGCTTCGAATTCTGAAAAAAGAGATCGAACATGCATGGACTATGGGATAAAAGTACTTTGCAGTGAACTTACGGAGGACAGAGGATTCTATCCGAAAAGAAAGACCGACATCGACTTTAGTAAAAGGTGGAAGAACAGGCGGAAATGACATCTGCAGTTCTGACCGCTTTTCGTGCAAATACAGATTCTCTGACATGAAAGAGGTTGAAACATGGATATTGACATTTTGCTGGCATTGCAGGAATTCCGGAATGGAATCGGCGGAATTCTGACGAGTTTTCTTTCGAAGATGACTTTCTATGGTGAACTGAATACTATACTTATTCTGATGGCAATTATTTACTGGGGGGTCAGCAAGGAGTATGGCACCTACCTGATGATGGGCTGGAGCGGCAACCGGATTGTTAATGGGATACTGAAAGTGACAGCTTGTGCCTATCGTCCATGGATTCGTGACGCACGCATCATACCGTATGGAAATTCAATGACAACGGCGACGGGTTATTCTTTTCCCAGTGGTCATACCATGAACGCAGCGTCTGTCTTTGGCGGTACTGCAGTGAGGAAAGATGTGCCGGTCGGGTTTCGCGTGGTTACAGGGCTCATTGTGGCTTTAGTGGCTTTCAGTCGTATATTTCTGGGAGTTCATACCCCGCAGGACATTCTTGTTGGAGCAGTACTTGGTATAGTGGTTATGGGATTGGCAGGAAAGCTGATGCAGTGGATTAATGCGCATCCTGAGAAGGATCTCTGGATCCTTGTCGCAGGACTGATCTGTGCCGTAGCGGTTGCAGTATATGCATCGGTAAAGTCGTATCCTATAGATTATGATTCTGAAGGAAAGATTCTCGTTGATGGTGCGAAGATGGCCAACGATACATTCAAGAGTGTCGGCTGGTGTTCCGGATTCTTCATCGGCTGGATTCTTGAGAGACGTTTTATTGGATTTACTACAGAGATTCCCACAATGAGGCGGGTTAACCGAGTATGTACCGGTTTGCTGGTCTTTTATGCCCTGACTCTGATTCTTAATCCGATCATTGAGAAGGGTATTCCCAAACCTTATAGTTCTGTGGTTACCTGCTTTATTCAGATGTTCTACATTTCTTTCCTTTTCCCATGGGGAATAAAGCACTTCGAGAAATCGGAAGCGAAGGCAAATATGCATTCTGTCGGATAAATGGCTGTCCTTTTCCTGGAAAGGGCATTCATAACCTTTCACGCAACGGCCGTCGGGTGTATCAGACAGAATAAGAAAAACAGAGACACGTACGTGTCTCTGTTTTTTAGCGCTGAGAATTTGTGTACTTGTCATCATCTGGCGCAGATGGTGTTGATCCAGTTAATAAATGTCCCGGTATAGGTGCCTTCATTACTGCCATGTCCCATATTCCAGACAAGTGAGTAATCGACATTTTTCCCCATAGAGAGTGCTGCAAGACCGATGTTAAAGCCGATGCTGAATGAAGTATGCTGATCTGCGGTTCCACTGCGGATGCGCCAGTATTCTGCAGGGGATACAGCGTGGTGGCCGTCTGTCCCAAGCATGATCTCCGTGGCATTCAGAAGGTTGGCCTGTTCGGCAACTGTGTCCGCGTTTTTACCGGTCAGGGCTTCGCTGATATAATTCTGTACCTGTTCTGCATCAAATCCCTCAAGCACAGAAAGCTCATCGTAATGGTCGCTCAGAATCTGTGCAACACTGCGGGAAAAATGAACAGCGTTCTGTTCTGCAGATCCGAATGCGTCATTTTCTGCGGATTTGTCCAGAGGATCAAAACCGGGGATTGCTTTGTTGCGACGACTGACCAGTCCTGTGCCCATCATAAACCCGGCAAGATCTGTAACCTGCCAGGTTCCATCTTCTTTCTTTGTCAGCCAGTCAGCATCCGCATAATCGGCAGCCGGATCTGTCTCGGAGGATGCAGCTGTGGTATTCAGGGCGCTGGAAATG
Organism: uncultured Eubacteriales bacterium; assembly: GCA_902767305.1. Taxonomy (GTDB): domain Bacteria; phylum Bacillota; class Clostridia; order Christensenellales; family Aristaeellaceae; genus Ventricola. The sequence goes on along the minus strand of CACXHF010000517.1, from coordinate 10,172 downwards.
TTGGCAAGAATTGCATCATAATAACTGCCGGACCGGATTCCGGTCAGAGTGAGACTGTTTCCATGATCATCTTTGAGGTTCAGGGAATTCAGATAAGTGATGAAGGCTTCCGCTTCCAACTCCTGAAGACGACGGTCAAAGTCTGTAAAGCTGCCTCGATATCCACCATGGTCAGCCAGATCGACCCACCACCAGGCATAAGCCAGATCCGCGTCTTCGATATCTGCAATCGGGCAGTAAGCCTGTGCGGCAAAAATATTATCCGGATAGTGGCTTGTGTACGTTCCGTCGCTGTTCCGGCTCACTCCCAAAGCACCTGCCTCGTACAGGTACGGATAGTATTCCGGCATATTCCCCGATGCACCGAGAATACTGCTCATCTGGCCGCCGCCGGATGTTCCGATGGAAATAATCCGGTTTTTGTCACCAGGAATTATTTCGTTATTGGCACGCAGTGCGATGACGCCGGATTTCAGATCTACAACTGGTGTGGGAGCCTTTCCGGTATGCAGGCCGTTTTCATCCACAGCATCTCTGCTTCTGGCTCCGGCTGTGACGTAGACGAATCCCTCTGCAATATAAGAGGAATCCACTGAACGTGGTGAGGAAGAACGCCAGCCGCCGCACTCGTTGAGGTAAACAATCGGAGCGGTATCTGCCGTGTACTGTCCAATGACCGCTTCATGATTGATGCCGGTGACATTGCCTGACGCATCCGTCGTCAGGTAGGCAGCAGGAACGTAGATGAGCATGGTCTGATTGCTGACATTTGTGATGTTGGCATTCATGTAAACACCCTGGTAGATGGTTCCGCCTGCAGCACCCATCATACCGCTCCGCATATGGTATGGAGCGCCCTGACTGAAGGACGGCCGATCTGCCTCGTTCGGACTGTTTCCGGGAATCTCCTTTTGTTCATGTCTGCGTTCTTCGTTGTTTGCTCCGACATTGACAGCACTTTCCTGTGCGGTGACCGGTGTTCCGTTTTTATCCACGGATACCAGAGTATAGTAACTGCCGTCGTCACTCAGAATCCAGCGGTAAACACCTGCATGGATTCCGGCGCCATAGTCGAGATACAAAGATGCATCGAGGGTGTCTGTATCGGATACAGCAGCTGCCGGAATACTTCCGGCAACTGGAAAATCCCACATAAGAGCAACAGCACTGTCATAATGAGGAACAATGGTCGTTTCATATTTTATTCTCCTTGTTAAATCTGATTGTATCCGGACTTACTCTTACGATGCACGATACATTGAGGATGATACCATGAACATATGAACATTTCATGAGGAAAATGTGACAGAAAAATGAAAATTCTTTGTCTGACAGACAGCTGTGCATTTCAGTTGCCAAAATAATCCATTATCATGTGAAACACAGACTCCGAAAAGATGCGTTCTTGTTTCGGACGACTGGAAGGTACTATCGAGAAACTTAAGAAATCCCGGAAAAAGTTTGAGTCTGTTCTTTTCTGTCATAGGTGTTAATGGCTGTCAGACGAAAAAAGAAAACAGAGAACAGAAATGCAGAATATGGGATTGCTGCTCAATAGATATCCTGTTTCGATCCCTGTTCTTTCTGAAAAGCGGACAGGAGGAGTATTGTTCAGAAGAAACGGAGGAACCTGCAAAAAAAAAGGTCCGGAGGAATCTCCAGACCTTTTCAAGAATTATTTCTGTGCTTCGGACGGTGTGGCTAAAGCTTCGCTGTTCTGAGTGGAGTGGACAAGCTTATCAGATTTATTAACAGTGGGCTGTTCGCCTTCAATCAGTTCGCAGACTGAACTATGAATGAATCCGTACCCGCCGCTCTTGGTTTCTACTTCATACCAGATCTCCGGATCATCATACCAGAGTACTTTTCGATAAACGTATACGCAGCGGAGTGTTTCTCCTGGTCCGATGCCGGTGAGTACCGGACTGTCGACGGAGGACGGATGTTTCCGGATGACACAACGCTCAGGCAGATAGACCCAACGGGTTTTGGCATCCTCTATCGGATCATAGGGAAATGCGTTTTTTGCACTGATATAGCCAAGTGTTCCATCCGGCATGGCGATTTCCCAGTAACCGGAATATTTCTCCTTACTCAGAAGGGGATAGATCTCCATCTTTCGAGCCCAGCCCATCTGAGCACTATTGGAACGCGGCTTGCGTCGGATGAGCAGGTTCTGCTGGGGGTTGATCCACACATAGCCGACAGTGCGTTCTTCTACATTTTCAATGACAGGTGAAGTATAGTTTTCGGGAATATAGGCTTGTTGTCCGTTGCCGAGCTCGATCAGATACCACCATGGCAGAGATTTTGTGCCATCTCCGCGCACTCGGTCGAGAACATTGTATTGCTGACTCATTTTTGCCCATCCCAGAAAGCGGCTGTGACCGGTTGGACGGGAGTAGGCAGCCACATTTTTTTCGTGACGGATGGTAACGCGTCGGATTGTCTGACCTGCGTCAGCCTGTGACAGTACTGGCATGAAGAGGAACAGGAGAGATAGTGCCAATATAGCAGCTGTCAGGAGTTTCTTTACCTTCATGGTTTCGCTCCTCCTTCTACGGTTGAAATAGTAATGATTGAATCGGTATCCGTCCATGGAGGTGAATTATGTAGAAGCCGTTCAACTTGTCTCCATTTTATCGTAAATCAAAGAGGGTTGCAAGCAAAATCGGGGAATACGACAAAATTGTGTTTGACAGATGGGGAAGCCTGTTTTTTCAGAAAGACATTGACAAAATGAATAAAAAAACTATAATGAATCTACTTGCCGGATGACGAGGAACACGTCTGCGAAAAAGTGGTGCAAGAGAGCATGGATCAAAGGCTGAAAGTCCGTGCCGCTGGCTTTCGCAGGTACCATCTTCTGACGGCGGGCGGTTCGTGGCCGTTATCCCACATGAGAAGAGGTAATTACAGCAAGCGGGGTGGAACCGCGGATGCAGTCGGCATTCGTCCCTAGATGAGGGGTGGAATGCTGTTTTTTTGTGCCAAGGCCAGCGCAGCGAAAAAGAAAAAAGGAGCATCGAGATGAAAATTATCTACAATGACGGCCATACGGCTGATTGCCCCGCTGAGGAGGAACTGGAAGTTCTCCGTCATTCTGCAGCCCATATTATGGCACAGGCGGTAAAGCGCCTGTATCCTCAGGCGCATTTTGCCTATGGTCCTGCAACTGAAAAAGGATTCCATTACGACATTGATCTGGGTGAGATCAAACTGGGAGATGAGGATCTGCCGGCCATCGAGAAGGAGATGCAGAAGATCGTTAAGGAGAATCTGCCTTTCAAGGTATATCCGCTTCCCCGTCAGGAAGCAGTTAAACTGATGGAAGACCGCGGAGAGGTGTACAAGGTAGAGCACATTGCGGATCTGCCGGAGGATGCGGTGATTACATTCTATCAGCAGGGCGATTACATCGACATGTGCGTTGGCCCGCATCTGACCTATACAAAGGCACTGAAGGCGTTTAAGCTCACGGCAATCAGTGGTGCTTACTGGAAGAATGATCAGAAGAACAAGATGCTTACCCGTATTAACGGTGTTGCGTTCCGTAATACCGAGGAACTGGCCGCATATGAGAAAGAGGTTGAGGAAGCCAAAGCGCGCGATCATCGTCGGATCGGCAAGGACATGAATCTGTTTATGGTGGATGATCTGGTCGGACGTGGTCTTCCCATGTTCCTGCCCAAGGGTTATACACTCTGGCAGCAGCTTGAGAATTACATCCGTGATAAGGAAGTCATGCTGGGTTATCAGCATGTGCTGACTCCCTGTGTCGGAACGGTAAATCTGTATAAGACCAGCGGCCACTGGGATCATTACAAGGACAACATGTTCCCGGCAATGGAAGTGGAAGGCGAAAGCTTTGTACTGCGGCCGATGAACTGTCCGCACCACATGCGGATTTATGCAAATCGTCCCCGGAGCTATCGGGATCTGCCGATTCGCATCGGTGAAATCGCCCATGATTTCCGGTTTGAGGCGAGTGGTACACTGAAGGGAATCGAACGCGGCCGCCACTTTTGTCAGAATGATGCTCATCTGTTTGTGACACCTGAGCAGATCAAGGATGAGGTGGCGAATGTCGTAGATCTGATTTTCAGTACCTACAAAGATTTTGGTATCACTGATTACCGCTGCGTTCTTTCCCTGCGTGATCCGGAGGACAAGACGAAGTATCATCAGGACGATGCGATGTGGGAGAAAGCCGAGAATGCTCTCCGTGAGGTACTCAAGGAACTTGGCATTCACTTTACCGAGGAAATTGGCGAGGCAGCTTTCTATGGTCCAAAACTGGATGTCAATGTCAAACCGGCCGTAGGCGCGGAGTATACACTGTCAACCTGTCAGCTGGATTTCTGTCTGCCGGCTAAGTTTGATCTTAAATATATTGATCGGGACGGTTCCCTGAAAACGCCGGTGGTTCTGCATCGTGCCATTCTGGGAAGCCTGGATCGGTTCATGGCCTATCTGATCGAGGAGACCAAGGGTGTATTCCCGGTATGGCTGGCGCCTGTGCAGGTTAAGGTTCTTCCGGTCAGCGACAAGAGCATGGCGTATGCTGAAAAAGTGTACAATGCACTGCGTGAGCGTCGTATCCGGGTGGAGCTGGATGATCGTAATGAGAAAATCGGTTATAAAATTCGCTATGCCCGTCAGGAGGACAAAGTGCCTTACATGATCATTCTGGGCGAAAAGGAAATTGCGGACAATACCATTTCTGTACGTGACCGGGCAACGGATCAGACGACTGTCTACAATCTGGATGAATTCGCCGATAAGGTACTCAAAGAGATTGCCGAAAAAAAGTAAGAAACTGAACATGAACGAAAAGCAGCTGAGCACAGCTGCTTTTCATTTTTTCATTTTTCTACAAGAGATTCTGCTTGTCTGAACTCTGGCTGTCCCTGTCCGGATTCCATGCGTGTGTTTCCGGCAGATGTATCGGATTCTGCCTGTATGGAGGACGGACGATTTCTGAAAATGTGCAGTTCTGTTGTTTCATGTGGTTTTTCTCCGTTCTTTTCCTGTGTTATAATCGGGAAAAGAAAATGTACTGGTTGGAGTATTCTCCGACAGCTGAGGAGAAACGGAATAAACAGAATCTGTCAAGGTGCGGTTTGCAACAGAGAAAGTCTGCTTTGGAAATGGAGGAATGAAAATGCCGATCTTACAACTGGTCAGAGCAAAGGAACTGCCAGAACAGGAGTGGCAGAAACATGCTGTTTTTCCTGACTGGAAGGGATATACGGATGACACGCTGGCAATGAACAGCATGATGAGTTTTCAGGGATTTCACGGGCAGGGGATGCTCTGGGTACGGGTTGCTGACGATGTGAAAAGCTTTACGTTGTATGTGAATGGGGTAAGGGCGAAAACGGGCTGTTCGGGCGGCGGAATATATCAGGTATCGCTTGAAAGTGCAGCTGTGGATGGAGTCAATACAGTACAGGTTACCAATATCGAGCCGTTTGAGATTAAAGATGCTGTAGAGATTTTTGTGGATTATCCGGAAGTTCTGCCGTCCAGCGGAACGGAAGGCATTCGTCCGGAGACTCTCCGTCTGATTTCAGACTTGATTGAAGCAGATATTGCCCACGGGTTTTCGAGTGCGCAGCTGGCAGTAGTTCGAAACGGCCGACTGGTGACGGAACGATCCTGGGGCAGAAAATGCAGCTTTCGGAAAGACGGGACAGTGCGGACGGATACAACTGAAGTAACGTCTGATACGATGTACGATCTGGCAAGTATCACCAAGATGTTTGCAGCTAACTATGCGGTGCAGAAACTGGTAAGCGATGGACGACTGGATACAGCGTGGTCAGTGGTATCTGTTTTGGGAGATGCTTTTGCAGAAGACACCCTTGATTTTAGTTATGCCGGACTGGAAAAGCCGCCGGACCATGCGCAGCAGGTCCTCTGGAAAAGAAAACTGACAGTACGGGATCTTCTGTGCCATCAGGCGGGGTTTCCGCCTGCTCCGCATTTCAACAATCCGGACTATGACATGTCCAGACAGGAGGAGGGGAAACGAGGGTCAAATCTTTGCTATGCGGCAGACCGGAGTGAGATGGCGGAGGCGGTGTTTCATCTGCCGCTTCTCTATGAACCCGGGACAAACACGGTATATTCGGATGTTGATTATATTCTTCTGTGCTTTGTTGTTGAACAGATAACCGGGGAGCGGCTGGACAGTTATTTACAGGAGACTTTTTATACGCCTTTGGGACTTCGTCATATGACGTTTAATCCGCTAGCCCATGGATTCCATCCGGAGGATTGCGCGGCTACTGAATTGAACGGCAATACCCGGGATGGAAATGTCTTCTTTGAGGGCATCCGCACGGAAACAATTCAGGGTGAGGTGCATGATGAACGGGCGTGGTACTGCATGGAGGGTGTTTCAGGGCATGCAGGACTGTTTGGCAGTGCAACGGATCTGACCCGTCTGGCCAGTGTGATGCTGACAGGCGGATACGGACCGCATCGTTTCTTTTCGAGAAACATCATGGATCTGTTCACTGCGCCAAAGTCTGCAGAGTTTGGCCAGTGGGGACTTGGCTGGTGGCGGGAAGGGGATGACCAGCGGATGTGGTATTTCGGTACACAGGCTGCATCGGATACAGTGGGGCATCAGGGCTGGACTGGAACACTGGCTATGGTGGATCGTTCCCGTCATCTGGTGATTGCTTATCTGACGAATGTGATTCATTCGCGGGTGCTCAGTCCGTCTCAGCCAAATGGATTTGGCGGACGGTGCTTTACGTCTTCAACTCTGGGATTTGTTCCGCAGATTCTCTCCATAGGGATGGACAGTGGTGCAGATGCCTCGGCGCAGCTGCTGGATCTGCTGGCAGATATGGCAGTGGAGAGTCTGAAACTGATCCCGGAAGGAGCAGAAATAAATCATCCCTCCGTCGAAAATGTCCGGAGTAAGCTGGACGTACTCGAAGCCTGGGCTGCCAGACTAGAGGATCCGCAGGGCTTAGCTCGAGCAGAACGAATTAAGAAAATGTTGGACTGAAAGTTCCAGCATTCGGTGTCTTTGCTGTCAAATGATGGATGTCAGGACATAGAAGGAGCTAATTATGGAGAGAAAAGAGCGGGTTGTCCTTGAAAATATGTGTATGATTCAGGATGGCTCTAAAGTTCTGGTTGAGGATAAAATCGGAAAGGATATCAGGGGAATCATCTTTCCCGGGGGACATATCGAGGAGAACGAACCCATTGTGGATTCGATTATCCGCGAGATCCGGGAGGAAACGGGACTGACCATTGAGCATCCTGTTCTCTGTGGAGTAAAAGACTGGATTGAGCCGGATGGAACCCGGTACATCGTTTTTCTTTTCAGAGCAGAGAAGTTTTCAGGTACGCTGACTTCTTCGGAAGAGGGGCAGGTATTCTGGGTGGAAAAGGATGAAGTACTGAATCTGCCATGGATCTGGGAGATGGATGGACTTATGCGGATTTTGTCGGACGGAGAATATGCGGAAATGTTTCTTTCTGCGGATAACGACTGGAAAGCGGTGCTTAGGTAAGGCACGCATATTATAATATTCACAGTTGAAGAAGCGGATGAGAATGATAAAGCGGACACCTAACAGCCGATGGCGATTGTTCAGTGTCTGTGTGCTCAGAATTGCGGTTCAGGCAGCAGAGAGAACTATAGAATGTTTGTTTCCAGTTTCATTGTCCGAGGAAAATCCGACGGATTTAGTTGCAGGATCTTAAGACGGCTGTAAAAAGAGGTGTTCAGATTTCGGCTGATTTACAGGGAATACAGAGTTCAATGAGATTGTGAGGATAAATGTACTGATGCAGTCAGTCTTTCAGAAAACAAAAACAGCCGGACAGAAAATAGTGAATCTTCTGTCCGGCTGTTTTATTGAAAACTGCAATACAGGAATGGCACGGTCTGCAGGAAGGATCGGAGAGCCTGTGAGGCGGATTATTCCGCTGCCCGATGGTAGATACGAGTTCCGCAACGGACACCCCACGCCCTGCCGCCAAAAATCAGAAATTCAATTCTTGAATAGAGAGTTCCATCTGTCTTGATAGAGCGAAAACGGGTTCCACCGCAGTAGATCAGCCGGGTATCCGTATCATTGTGTCGGGCGGCAGGATTCCCGTCCCTAAGTGTCAGCGTAAATGTGGAAGGGATGCCCTCATGACAGATATATGTGCCGGTCAGCATGTCGTAATCCGTGAACGGATAGGAAACCTCAGTGAACCATTCATGACTCCGGTCGAGCGGCAGACCGAGAACAGCGTTGTACATGGAAAAGAGAAGCGGATCCATATCTGCATCACTTTGATTGCAAAGGACGCTCAGACCAATTCCCTCACCAAGAATCAGGCCACCTTTGGTGGAAACGCCATGCAGGCCGCCGGAATGTTCACAGATAACATGGCCCATGAAGGCACGTTTGTTGATTCCCATGCACATGGTCTGCAAAGAACGCAGGGGGTGTTCATTTCCAAGGAGCATTTCCACTGCCTTACGCGGGATAACCTGCATGCGTTCATGCATTCCATAGGAGGCGAGCATCCGGTAATAGGTAGCGATGTCTTTCGAGGTAGACTTGACCATGGCGCAGCCACGGAACGGAGGCAAAATGGACCATTCATCATCGCAATGATGAATGCCGTCCTTCAGAGTAAACAGAGAAGTCATGTTTCCACCGGAGAGAGCATAAGCGGCAAGATGACCGTTATCCAGAATAGAACGGTTCATGCCAAGCGGGACAAATACTTTCTCATGCATGTATGCCTCAAGGGACATGCCGGCTGCCTGATCTGCGATGTAGGACAGGATCGCGTATCCTTCGTTGGAATAGCTGAGATTCTGTCCCGGCATTCCGTTATTTGGATAGGGGCAGTTTGCAATGTATTCGATGATCTGATCAATGGAATCCATGGTGTTGGGGGCAGTGGACTGCAGCCAGCGGATATCTTCATCGATCTCACGCCCCGGGGTATTCATGACGATGGACCATTCAAGAGGTTCCATGGGGGGAATGCCGGCTGTATGCATACAGAGATGGCGGATGGTTACCGTTTCCTTTGGAATTCCGGGGATGCGGAACTTTGGGAAATAGCGGATCACCGGATCGTCAAGACACAGCTTTCCGTCGACAGCCAGAAGGCAGATACACAAGGCAGTAATGGATTTGCTCATGGAGGCGATGCCGAACAGGGTATCATGGTCTGGTGTGATGGATTTGTCCGAGTCGATAAAGCCATAATTGAAATCGTAGAGCATGCCTTCCGGTCCCATAATGCAGGCACTGACGCCGGCCAGGCATTCTTCCTGTGCAATCTTCGTCAGTTTTGCTGTTAATTCTTCCGCATTGTACATAGCATTTCCTCGCTTTTCTTTGTTTGAAAGTTGGAGTATGTTGAGTGATCCGCCGGATGGCTATCTTCGGATGAATGCGGCATCAGCTGGATTATCATCAGCCGGGCGTAACCGTTCCACAGTCATATGCAGATCGTACTTTTCCCTGAGAGTGGCAATTCTGTGCATCATCGGTGATGCATGATGCCTGTCAAGGGCAGCTTGATCTGCCCAGGAATCAATCAGCAGTACAGTTTCGGGATCCTCAAGCAGAATGGCATATTCATAACGAAGGTTGCCCGGTTCGGAGCGAATGGCAGACACGATTCCGGTGGAGAGCATCTCCTCCGCAAAGGCTTTTGCTGAGCCGTTTGTACCGGTATATCGAAGATGAATGGTGATCATGTTGTTCCTCCTGAAATCCGGAGATCCGGATCTGTTACGGATTTCACCGGCTCTCTGCCGGTCTCCGATCCTCTCATTGTGCTGTAACGTTCGATCTGGCTGAATATGCGTTCAAGACTGAAACAGCCGGCTGCCCGGATGATTTCTTCATCCATGAAAACCAGCACGGCAGGAACGCTCAGAATGCCCATCTGTGCGCACAACGAAATGTGAGCAGGGACGTCGACATAGCGCGAAACGGCAGGATGTGTATCCAGCCAGACATCCACTCTGAGCCGAATGGCGCGGTAGGGACTGCAGAATTCGTTCCCGAACTGCAGAAAAAGTAAGTCCGATTTGAAGATCAGCTTTTCGAGGGATTCACATAATGCTTTCATATTCTCTCTGCAGACGCATCCTGATTGAGCGCGTATTCAATCTGATTGAG
>CACXHF010000516.1 GCA_902767305.1 uncultured Eubacteriales bacterium | reverse complement strand
GGTTCGATTCTTCTTCAAAAGCTTCTTTCTGTTTCTTCTCCTCTTCTATATCAACACTGTGGAGTTCTGCATATACCGCATCATTCAGGGACGACAACTCTCTGATTGTTTCATTGGCATCATCGCTGCTGGATTCAAAGAATGATATACATAATTCACACTCATCATCAAGGAGCTTTGTGAGCGTATTCTGATTCAGAACTATTTGTTTCTTAGATTCTTCTGCCAACTGCTTACAAGTATTAATTTTCCCCTGAAGCAATTCAATGGAATTGAAAAAGTCTTGATTACATGTCTTCGTAAACTCAATAAATGCAACCTCAGAGATCAGCGTATTTTCCTGTCCTTCCAACGTTGCTAAACTGTTCTCCATCTCTAATAGGTTTTCCCGAAGACGCTGTTCTTCTTCCGTCCAATAGCTTGTTGTCTTTGTTGGCGTAACAGTCTTACGTTTTTCCAGCAAGAATCTCAGATCACTCAACTGTTTCTGATAATCCGCAAGCACTCTCTCTTTCTGCCGAAGCATATCCGACGCTGTTTCAATGTTTCGATTTGTGTCAGACAGCGCTCTCCGATCCTGTTCATAGGCAGCTTTGCTGGCAAAGAATTTCGCAATCGATCCTTTGTTTTCATACTTGTTGACCGAAGCTTGTAAAGCGGTCTTTTTTTCTTTCAATGTTTTGAGTGATAGCTCAAAAGACGTAATTCCCGTCTTGGATTCAGCTATTCTATCTGCATAAAACTGTTCCGATCCAAGGCGCTCAATTTTTTGTGTTAATTCATCATAAAACGTATGCTTTTTTAACTCATCTTTCGCATTCTGCCATTGCCTTTCAGTTTGATTTTTCTGAGTCCTTAATAAAGCAATCGCTTCTCGGGTTTCCTGTATTACCGCTTTCTTTTCCTGATAATTCTCCTCCAGCTTCAACAGAGATTGTCCTTCCGGATGAGACTTGACCACATTGTCAAGCTCAGGCTGAAGCCGGGAAGACTGTTCTTCCTGTGTAGATCTTTTTTCCTGTAGCTGAACAATGACCTCATTTAACCTTTGTATTTCAGGCAAGTTACTTTTTTCCTGCCAGTTTTCTTTCGCCAATAAAATTCCAATTTTTTCAATTTCATCAAGAATGACTTGCCGCCGTTTCTCCAGTGCCTCTTTTTGTTTAAACAGTTCTTCCCCCAATCGTTCGATATGTGCATCCAGCTGGGCATCGCGCGGAACATCCTCTGAGGTTATACCCAGTCGCAGTATAGGATATGCGTCATTGGTATTCTGATGAAATTTTCGATATGTTTTGTCTGCTTTGATTATCGCGCCATCGACAGCAGTGTTTGTATGAGAAACAATCAATACAGACCGTTCATGCCCGTATAATTCATCAATGATATTTCCAATCACTGTTGTTTTACCGGTTCCAGGCGGCCCCCAAATATAGGTAATATCATTTTCTATTGCGGATTTTACAGCATTTTTCTGACCTTCATTGCTGTTTTCTTCATAATGGATCTCATCATATGAACAAAGATTCTTAACCTGATAAACATGACCATCAAGATCTGGAAACATGCGATCGCCTGCAGGATTATTCTTTTCAGCATTATCTTCAATGCACTTGATCAAACGTTCCATCAGAACAGTAGATCCGTTTTCCAGCCTAGCTTTACCAATATTTGCGGGCAGTTTTTTCTTTGAGGAAACGATTATTTCATTTTCATTTGAACTGATAACAGTCACATCAAATTGTTCCGTTCCGATGATTAATTTGCATGGGGTATCAGCCGGTAAAAGCGGCATATACTCCACGAAAAAGCGATACCAAAATCCACCGCCTTTTGCCTCAATGCTATGCCCGCCAATAAGGATCGTGGAATTCTGGCCATTACTCTCGATTTCTTTAATCTCTTCTTGCAACGCTTTTCGGAATTCAGATAGTCTTCCGGTAAGCTTTACCTGATCAGGTGATGAATGTAAATCTGCTTTTTTCATTATCGAGGCTCCCCTCTGAAATAATACTGCCCATTTGAAAGCCATAGTTCTATGATTATAGCACATACATGTTATAAATGAAAAGATAAATGTGCTTTTGATAGCATTAAAGATATAATTAGATTCTCGGAAAACCCGCCCCGCGCACTTTCTCGTGCGCGGGGCGATTTCGCTGTGATACCAAGGTTTTTCACACATGCCTTTCATGTTCATCCGGGCCCCCTGCAAGGGCCTGATTTTGCGAGCAAGGGAAGGAAAGCCGCACTTTTGCGGCGAATAAATGATGATACTTCTGAATCGGGGAGGAGGGTTTGGCATGGCTGTGAACCGCCGCATCGACGCCGCGCTGGCCCGGCTCACCCTGAAG
>CACXHF010000515.1 GCA_902767305.1 uncultured Eubacteriales bacterium | reverse complement strand
TCATCCGTTCTCCGCAGCGGCGTCAGAATCAGAACCGGACGTCCGGTATACAGTGTCAGAAGTCCGTCCATCAGGGTATGGCAGGCACCGTAGAAAGTGGACGGCGTCCGGTCGGCGAATGTCCCGATCGGCGCCTCCCCGTGCCCGTAGTCATTGGTTCCGCCAAAGACGACCACCGCATCGGCATCCCGGTCCATTTCCAGATAGCGCATGCAGTAGTCCCGGTCCATCCTGTCCTCCGTAACCGTTACCTGCCGGGCAATTCTGGACCCGCCGATGCCGTAATTGTTTGCCTTTTTCAGTCTGTACATCCGGGCCAGCACATCTGTGTAGCGGTTTTCCGTTCGGGAAGCCCCTGCTCCCTCTGTAATGCTGTCGCCAAGAAAATTGATGACACTGTTTTCAAGCTGCATGTCTGTTCCTCTTTTCAGTTTTCCTTGTCCGTGCCTTCCGGAAACTGGCCGGTCATTTATCAGACGATCTGTTCTGCCTGTGCAGACGCCTCAATGGTTTCCACGACGGGAATATCCGGATAATCCGTAAACACCGGCATCGGGAGCGTCTGCATATATTCATGCATCGCCTCCGCCACCCGTTTCCCGTTGGCGACCGCCTCTACCACGGTTCTGGCTCCGCTGGTGGCATCGCCCGCGGCAAAAACGCCCGGGCGGCTGGTATGCCCGTCCGAATCGACCGTCAGCAGTCCGCGCTTGCTGGTATCGATTCCGCGGGTAGAGGTAACCAGATTGCTCTCCGCGCCCTGACTGACCGCGATAATGACGCCTGTGCAGGGATAGAGCTTCTCCGTGCCATGGACCGGCTGGATGCGCCCGTCCGCATCCACCTGGCTGTCCGCCAGAACGACGCCCTTTTCCTGGATTTCCACCGTGCATTTGTTCATGATGAACTCAACGCCCTCCAGTCTGGCATAACTGGATTCGTACTGAGAGGCCGTCAGGGTATCCGTCAGATTGACGCAGGTGACAAACTTTGCCCCTTTCCGGACCGCCGTGCGTGCACAGTCCATCGCCGAGTTTCCGGTCCCGATGATCATAATGCGCTCGCCCAGCCGGAACGCATCCGGACTGGCCAGATAGTTGATTGCATAGGTCACATTGCCGAGGCTTTCGCCGCGCACATTCAGGCGGTTCGGCTTCCACAGTCCCGCACCCACGAACACGCTCTGATAGCCGTCGCGGAACAGATCATCGATGGTAATGGCACTTCCGATATAGGTGTTGGGCCTGAACTGAATGCCCTTCAGTTCCAGATGCCGGTAGGCCATGTCATCCAGGACCGCATCCGGCAGACGGAAATCGGGAATCCCGTAACGCAGAACACCCCCGATCTTATCCCGGCTGTCAAAGATGGTTACGCCGTAGCCGTAACGGGCCAGGATGATGGCAATCGTCAGTCCCGCCGGGCCTGCGCCGATAACCGCTGCCTTGCGGCCGTTCCATGGAGCCGGACCCTTGACCATCTGGTTGGCATAGGTGGATGAAATATAGTTCTCTATGATGGAAAAGTGTACCGGGGCTTCCTTGATTCCACGGACACAATGACCCTCACACTGCTTTTCATGATTGCATACCAGTGAACACACCGTTGTCAGAGGATTGTTTTCAAACAGCATCCAGCCGGCATCATTCAGTCTGCCCGCTTTCAGAAGCCGGATTACCTCCGGAATATTGGTATGAATCGGGCATCCCTCCTGACACCGGGGCTTTTTGCATCCAAGGCATCTGTTTGCCTCTTCCATTACATGAAGTGCCATGCTTTTCCTCCTTCTGTTCATAAAGACATTTTCCCGCAGCCTCGTTCCTCTCCGGCAGGCCTCGGACAGGACCGTTCCGGCCCCGATGCATCTGACAGAACAAATATACACGATCTGAACGTTTTTTTCCATGCTTTTTGAAAATTCCCGTCAGAAAAGACCGGCGTTCAAAAATTCGATTCTTTCCATATGAAATGGTTCAATCACTTTTCCTGTGTGATAGGTACTTCTCTAGGCCAGGGAATGAATAGCACCAGTCTGTGCCAATGTCAAGGGCAGCTGACCATTTATCCCTCCCGCCCCATGAATGTGGCGTGAGCATAAAAGGTCATCTTTCCTTGAC
>CACXHF010000514.1 GCA_902767305.1 uncultured Eubacteriales bacterium | reverse complement strand
ATTTCGGCCATGTATGCAGGAAGGGGCCATTGACTTCGCAGTTAATTCCGTTTTCCCGAAGCAAGCCCTGAAAAGCCTTCACATAAGTATCATTTTGAAACCCTTGAACCCAGGCAATACAGAATTTTCCGCCCGCCGCGTTTACTTCCAGAAACAGCTTGTTGTTCATACACTCCTTTTCTGTGTTGTCCTCTGTGTCCCTCTCGGGAACAATTGGAGTATATCGTACGAACCTTAAACGAACTTAATACAGTGTCCATCCCTTCAGCACATGAGAAAAAAGGAAGAGTCAACTATAGTGGCCAACAATTTCCTTCACTTTCCTCAGATCAACCGTTGCGCCGATGTGTTTCCTGCTCTCCCCTTCCACCGGCCAAAGATCGAAGTGGTTTCCCACGGTATATACTTCTACATACCGATCTGGTCCGAGCGCGATAATTCCACTGCGTGAGTCCATGGGGCACCTCCGGGTTTTTGTTGAGGGTATTATAGCATATCTAGCCGACGTTTTAACTATGTCTTCAGAAGGTTTTTAGAGTAACCGTCGGAAACAGAAAAAGAAGCCTGTTCGGCTTCAATATTAGGAGAGTCCATTCCGTATCTCCTTGATAGTCTCATCATCTGAAATCTCGTAAACATGTACGTCCTTCAGAAGATGTCCATGAACTTTCACATAATACTCTGCAAGCGTTTCTTGCTTCCCTGGAGATTTCGCCTTTTTCATACAAAGGATCTTTCGGGTTTCGGCCGGCAGAAAACTGAAATAGAAAACAGCCTCATCCAGTCCCATCAGCTTTGCACTCGGAACATTGCCAGATTCTGTCCATGTGTAGCATTTACATTCTGCAATAATATCGTGATTTGGACTGGCAAGATCAAATTTATGTCCCTTTGCTGGTTCTCCAATAAATACAACAGCTTCCTGCTCAAATGAAGTTTTGAACTCCTTGTCAAGACACTTTTTTGCCAGTTCCTGGAATCTGCGTCCGACATGAGGGTTTTCTGAATTCGTGTTTGCCATAAGCATCTCCTGGCAATAATTGAAATTATCTATTGAATCTGGTACTGAGTTAGTACCGAAAACGGGAAATCCCTGTCTAACCCGCAGTTTCCAAGTATCGGTGAACAATCGCATCCAGCTGTGCCCTGATCAAATCAAAACCTCCGCTTAAGTCCAATGTACGGACCGCAATCCGATTTCCGCTCATACTGTACTCATTGTCCCGATAGATTTCTTCATCAGTTTTTGCGTACAGGAGCATCCCAGAAACCTCATGAGGCCTATCTGCAAGGTCTACTTCCTTATTCTTCACATAAGTGAAGATTTGATACATATTGCCTGAATGAAGCGTGTGCTTATCATAATGTATTTGCGTCGGATGTGCATAGTACTTAGCATCAATGATCAGTGTTTTTTCCCTATGTGTGAGCATAATATCGGCTTGCATCATCTGCTCGTCATACTGTGCCTGGACAGATTTCTTTTCCCGCTGTGCTGTAGCATTCACCGCTGCCTTGGCCTCAGTCCGGATTGCCTTGATTTGCTCGGCCAGCGCATCGGCGGTCTCCGCGAACGGCTTGTTACCCAGTACCACGTGATACTGCTGTATCAGAGCCTGATACTTCTCCTTCTCTCCACGATACAGCCATACGATAGCTGACAAGTTCTTGAGCTGCCATTCGTTCCACTCGTTCAGGGTACGATCTACCTCAGTATAGTAGTTACGGGCATCGATCATCTCCCGCGAATCCTGGCTTTTTTTCGGGCGGTTGCCAAAACGGTACCAGGATCGGATCGTATTCTCGCTGGCAATGCGGTCCTTGCCTGACCTGGAGATGCGCAAAAGAAACTCACAGCCTGACGACCCGTCAATACCAACTGTGGCCTGCAGCATTCTGTCCAGACTCTGAGAGAAGGTAGAAAAGTCTTCATTCAAATAACTCAGAATTGGAGTACAGTTATCAGGATCGAAAGAGTACCCGAACAGATCGCCTTCATGCTTTTCAGTATAAGAAGTCATATGTTTTCTCCTGTGATGGACTCGGAGCGGATAAACTGTGGTCATCAGCAAGCGTAGATATACAGTCAACCCTTTGACTATCGTGGTGTAATTCCTCAGAAGTACATATGTTTATGAGTTTTATTGTCATCACATATCGAAAGAACGATATGATTAATCATATATTTAGTTTAATTCTGAATTGTGTGTTTCGTCAAGCACCTCCGCTAAATATAGATGCGTCAATGTATTATAATTCAATATATTGCAATTTTAATGCCTACTTGCGTATTGCAAACTAACCCTCTTCCAGAATTCAAAAAAACGACATCCCTGTCGTCTTTATTCTTCGCAGTCTTGCATTCGCCAACGTTTTATCGTTTGTTCATACAGTTTTCAAACAATCACACGTTTATTCGTTTGCGGGTCTCCGACACCTAAAAACACCATCAAACACTCATTTTTCATTCTAATTCCTCACTTATTCAGATATTCCGTATTTCATTTATAAATCAAATACAAACATACGATTCTTCGTTTGTTTATTCATTTTCCAGCAATCTTTGAATCCCATCGTTTGTTCATCCTCAATCAATGATTATTATTCTTCCTCAAGTTCTCCTGTCCCTCTGCCTCCCCTTCAGCCATAGATATCATTTTTTCTTATATCTCCTATGATTTTTTATCAATCCTAGGTATCATTTACTCCGT
>CACXHF010000513.1 GCA_902767305.1 uncultured Eubacteriales bacterium | reverse complement strand
TTTTTCTTTGGCGCAAGGATCATCTGCAGTGTAGCGCCTTCTTTGATAAGAACAGCCTCTGGGCAGGGAATACCGAAAGCTCTGAAATAGTCATTTGCATCTTTTTGAACATAGCCCGGGATGATTTGATTGTCATTGTCTTTCTGGTTTTCAAAGACATCCCTGCCTGACAGAAAAGAACTGATCAAGTTTCTCACGATCATCATAAACCTCAAGGATCCTGACGATATCCGCAAGGGAAAAGCCCATATCCTTCAGGGCAGCAATGCGCCCTGCGGTTGGAAGCTGATCCTCTCTGTAATACCGGTAATCCGTAAAGCGGTCTGTTTCGGCAGGCTTCAAAAGGCCAATCTCATCATAGTGACGGAGCATTCTGACGCTGACCCTGGACAGTTTTGAAAATTCTCCGATTTTCAGCACGGCGGTACCTCCTGCAGCTGTTTTTTGAGCTCGCGTCCAGTTTAATGCCTGCCACAGTGTGAGAGTCAAGCATCATTTTTGCTTTTATCAGCCAGACTGCCGTCTGACTTTCGGTAAAAAGAAAAATGCAGTGTTTTTTAATCCGAGCCTCCCGTAAAAGGGCAGATCAGAGATGACATACGCCTCTCCTGCCCTGAGTTCTTTCGCCCGTGTTAAGGTCTCCGACAGAAGCGCAGCGGCGAGTGTTCCCACGATATGCAGGAATCGCGCAGACCGGCTCAACATAGGCGCAATCTGTATCCGGCCGAAAGCGCACGCAGCAATATGCAGACAGGTCTCCTTTCAATTGTGCAAATTATAGCATCAGCCAGAAGCGACTCTGCGGCATCTCCCGCGTACTCAAAGGAATGAGATCTGATGACCCATGGAAAACAGCAGCCTGCGGCAGTCATTGACAGCCTGTATCAGTCCAGGCAGATCGCGATGAAATACCCAAGAATCGACGAAGCACCGTAGCCCATGAACGGCACCGGGAATCTGCCGGAAAATGCGGAGAGTATCATCAGCGCATAGTACAGTCCGACACCTGTCCATGTCTTTCGTTTTTCCCGGATTCCCCGTATCATCATCCCTGCCGGAACCAGGAGCAGGGAAAAGATGCCCGCCAGATACAGCAGTACGGACTGATCGCGCAAAAGCGTCAGTATCCCCTCCGTATAGCTGACCGGAATCAGGGAGTCCGGGTTCAGCCATGACAAAAGGGGCAGAAGCGCCAGAATGCCTGACAGGGACCACTTCAAAGTCCCGTGAATATCTGCGCCGATGAGCAGCACAAGCATGGGCAGCGCAAACGCCAGCAGCTGGGAAGCATCCGGCTGCATATAGAGCAGCAGTCCGATGAAGGCAATTCCCCATGCACACCAGGCCGCTTGCCGCTCACCGGCCAATCGTGTCAGTGCGGCAACGCAGGCTGGCAGCACGACAGCGGCCGCGTTCAATGTGAAGCCTGGCAGGCGCAGCCAGCGGTGAACACCGTCGATATCCGGTTCGAGAAAGGTCAGTCCAATCAGAAGCGCGGAGGCGGCCACCACAGTTCTGGCCGGGACGCGGAGGCCAGCCTTCTTCACGACGCAGGCCGCAAGAGTGAAAACCGCAATGAAGATGGGGTTCTGCACCCATATTTCGACCGGGATGTCCCCGTGAATCATACCGACGATTCCAAAAATGCATGGTGCTGATGCGGCCACCGTCGGCATCAATAATCTTCTGGATTGCATCGATCAGATTCCTCCGGCACAAATGATCTATCGTGCTTTGCACAGTCTGCTGTTTTCGTCAAGCCGTCGATCATGTCATCTTCCTTACCCTCTGTGAAAATCCCTGCAGTCTCGGGAACATCTGCGAAGCTTTGCGTGTTTCTTCAGCAATTCTGCGATTCCTGCTGTCCGTTGCTTTTCATCACATAAATCCCCGCAAATCATCACTGCAAACGGAAATTCAGCAGTCAAAAGCATTTTACTCAACAGAAACGGTTGTATTATTCGTTTTCCGGATACCACTCATTGATGACGTCTGTCGGAATCTCGAAGTGCTGATAGTCTTTACAGTCCTCCCAGTCGCCGCCCCA
>CACXHF010000512.1 GCA_902767305.1 uncultured Eubacteriales bacterium | reverse complement strand
TTTATTTCCATCTTGCCGGACTTCCGAATCTTTGCCCACACAAATTTTGCCTTAGTGATATTGAGGTCAAAGCCCATCGTGGAGAATGCATGAGCAGCATGAGCAAGGAAATATTTGCCGATCTCAATTGCCCGCTGTACAGTATCCACAGAAATCTCATTGCCAGAGTCTCTGTCCGCAACGTGGAGCAGTCCAGAAATTCTCAGGACACTGCCGATATACTTCGCTGCCCATTCAGAAAAGAACAGACCATCTGCGGTCATGAATTTCTCGTGTTCTGCAAAATAGTCAGCAATCAGATCCTCTGCTTTTTCAGAGAGAACAAGGGTTGTGGGTTCGTCTGTTTCAGGAATGTCCATCAGGTCAAAGATCAATCTGTGATATTTATCGGACACCTCCTGTGATATTCTTGGTGTACGATAGGTTCTGCTGCCGATTTTGGAATCCGGGAAGGAGTACAGGAATCTGGCAAGGAATCCTCTGCCGGACATTGTGCCGTTTGCCATGATCGTGTCCAGCACATTGGGCTGCGCCGTCAGCACCGCCGTCAGACACGGCTTGGGGATATACTCAGAACCTCTGCTCTTGCGGTCAACCACAATGGGATCTCCGCAATGGGCTTTCAGCCAGGTGTCCAAATTCACACCGGCACCATAACGGCCAGCCAGAATATCAAAGATGCCGCCCTCAGAAGAAATGACTGCCAGTTTACCGCCGTTATTTGCCAGCAGTGAAGTCAGTGCTTCGCTGGAACAGTCATCTGCGAAGAATCGCCGGATCCCCTCCTTGGGCATGGCATCCAGATCCTCCTCATACTGCTGAAGCTCCAATTCCATCTCCCGATCCTCTTTGGTTTCCAGCTTCTTTTTCAAGCCGGAGATCTTCCGTTCGAGAGACTCCCGCTGTCGTGCATTGGCTTTGACCTCTGCCATGTGCTTCTCATTGAACTGGATTTCATAATCATAAAGCACATGGGTCATCTCACGGATCACACCGGATTTTCGCTCGCCGGGAGATGCAATAACCAGCGTGTACAGGTTGACGGGCTCATAATAGCCGGGTTTGCCCTGTACCTGGAACTTGCCCTGCAGGCAGGTTGCCAGCACTCCCAAGCTAATCACCGCAGCCATACCAGGCGAGGTCTGACTGCTTTCAGAGACCGCCTTGACAAAATCACAAACCGGCTTCGGCAGCATACTGACCGGGAATCCCGGCAGCTCCACAATGGTGGGCTTCAACGGCAGTACCGGCAGGAACTCCGGTGCATCCCGCTCCTTGGGTGTGTAGACCTCAGTGCAGTTTGCAATGGCATTCTGAATTGTGATTGCACCATAGGTGGTGCCGGACTGGGGCCGGTCCCACTTTTTACGCATGAGGCCGGATGCCCGGAACAGACGATCCATCTGCTGGGCATCTCTGCCCGTCCAAAAGGCAAGATGGCTGCACAGTGCCATATCCGCTTCCGATGGAGACTGAAAGCTGCCGGTATCGCCGGAATAGAGCTTCCAGAATCGGTCACCGTTCCGGCTGGCCTTAGCAAGTTCCAGCAGTTCGGCATCCTCCAAATGGGAACCGGAGGACTTTACTGCATTTATTGCATTTCTTGCAGTATTCTCAGGCCGCTTCATGAAGCGCTCAAGCACTTCTTTTAGCTCCGCTGTCCGATCTCCGAATTCGTACCACTGACAGATGTCACCGGTAAAAGTGACATATTTGTTGGTGGCACCGGATACATACACCTCGATCTT
The DNA here is from genome assembly GCA_902767305.1 of uncultured Eubacteriales bacterium. Lineage (GTDB taxonomy): Bacteria > Bacillota > Clostridia > Christensenellales > Aristaeellaceae > Ventricola. The sequence goes on along the minus strand of CACXHF010000512.1, from coordinate 2,807 downwards.
GTTACCGTGGTTCATGGTGTAGTACTTCTCGCTGTCGTAGTGAAAGCCATCAGCCCGGAACAAAATGTGCAGGCCTTTCTTACTGGGACTGAACTCCGTATAAGAGTGCATCAGTTCCACAATGCTGGCGGCAGGCTCAGTGAAGTATCCGCTGTCGGTGACGCAGTCATCCAGGTCAATGGCGCAGAAGCCATCGAAGATACCGAGGCCGATACCGGAATACCCCTGTGCTGCATTCGCCACCGCAAAGGGAGCAAAGGTTCCGGGGGCATTGCTTTTGGCAAGCTGCCCGGTGTTGGGATCATACGGGACTTTGGTCTGCCGTCCGTCCCGCTGCTCTAGGCGCCAGCAGCAGAATCTGCCGCTGTCTATGAGCTCTTTGGGAATTTCTTTTGTGTCTATCATTCATAGACCTCCGTGATAAAGATTTACGGGGTTGCCCCGCATATGTTTCATGGTCGAATTTTCAAAAAACGGTCTAATCGCCTGACATCGTCAAAATAAAAAACATGACAAATAGCAGGCAGAATAAACCATCAAGCTGACATTTTGTTTTCTGGTAACTGGACATATTGACCAGTTACCGGATTATCCATCAATTTGAGTGAATCCATAGTTGCCGTTCTCCCCGAACATGTTCCTGCCCGGGTGTCTCCCCGGCATATCGTTCCCCTTGGCACGCTCGTGCGGTGCAGTCTTGGCGGTGCTTCTCCGGGGTGACATATCGATTTCGGACGGTCATTCAGTTTTCAAGCTACATGTCCTTATACTTTCAACATATCACAAAATAAGGCCCTTTCCCGGATATCTCAAAGGATGGAAAAAGGCTCTAAATTCGTAAATTTCCACGCTTATAGACGAAACCAAAATTGCAAGAAAAGAGGCGTTATATATGCAAGTAAAGCTGACAATTCAGGAAAGATTAAAAGATTTGCGTGTAGAAAAGCATCTGACCCTGGAGCAGCTGTCGGATGCCACCGGGATTTCCAAATCGGCACTGGGCAAATATGAGGCGGATGACTTCAAGGATATCAGCCCGTTCAGCATCGCCACGCTGGCGAAATTCTACGGTGTGTCCACTGACTATCTGCTGGGACTGACGGAAACAAAAAATCACCCAAACACAGACCTGCATGATCTGCATTTGGGTGATGATATGATTGACCTGCTGAAAAGCGGGAAGCTGAATAACCGGCTGCTGTCCGAAATGGCGCTGCACAAGGACTTCCAGCGGCTGATGGTGGACATTGAAATCTTTGTTGACCGCATTGCCGATATGCGGATCAACGACATGAATACTATGCTGGAATCTGCCCGGCAAAAGATCATGCAGCAGTACAATCCCGGCGAGAACGATTTGTATATGCGCACATTGGAGCTTGCCCAGATCACTGAGGAAGATTATTTCGGTCATGTTGTTCACAAGGATATGGACGGCATCATGCGGGACATTCGGGAAGCCCACAGGAAAGATCCCATGACCGCCGATACGGCTTCCCCGGTTGCTGATGTTCAGATGCAGCTGGAAGATGTCATGAATCATAAGGGAACCGATGAAGAGAAACAAGCACGACTGCTTCTGAAATCTCTGGGGATTGATTACGACAAGCTGACCCCGGAAGAATTTGTGACCCAGATCAATATTCTGAAGAAGTCCACACATCTGAGAAGTTACAATAATCAGAGAGGAAAAGGTGGGCTGTATCCGACGCATGGGAAAGGGAATCGAAAAAAGGAAAAATAAGAACCATATTCTGCATTTGACTTACTGATTGGAAATGGATATAATATAAATACAGATTAAAAGGAACGGAGGGATACTATGTGTAATCAGAGCCAGGCAATCGTAATACTGGGTGAAGTATATGCTGCCTGCAATCCTGTTTTCGGCAATGCGATCAAGGATGCTTATCTGTACGGCTCCTATGCCCGTGGTGATTATCATGATGAATCCGACATTGATATCCTTCTGACGGTCGACCTGGATCCGGCTGCGATTTCTGCGCTTCGTAATCGTGTCGGCATGATTTCCAGCGATCTGAGCTTAAAGCACGATGTGACCGTTTCCGTTACTGTTAAGCCCTTTGATCAGTTCCGGCGATATGCAGATGTGCTGCCTTACTACAAGAACGTTCTTGGGGAGGGAATCCGCTATGCATCTTGAGGAAAAGAAAGCGCTGTCCAATGCCCGCTTCCTTCATGCGCAGGAATGTTTGGCATCGGCCAGACTGCTTTTGGAGAATGGGAATTACAAAAGTGCCGCAAACCGCTCCTACTATGCCATCTTCCACGCTATGCGAGCGGTGCTTGCCTTTGACGGAATTGACATGAAGCACCACAGCGGCATTATTTCTGAATTCAGAAAGCTGTATATCAAAACCGGCGTTTTCGATACCAGGCTGTCTGCAATCATCTCTGTTCTGTTCAATGTCCGGCAGGATAGTGATTACGATGATTTCTTTGTAATCTCCAAGGCAGAAGTTCTTGAACAAATCGACAGTGCGGAGTTCTTCCTTTCGGAAATCAAAAAGCATTTGGACACAAAATGACATTACCAGACATTAAAATCCAGACTCGTTTAACGGGTATGGATTTTGTATTTACGAATCGTTTGATAATTTGCAAAACATAGAGGGATGTAGTTTGTATACGGCTCCTTTTTAATTCTACTTTATTTCTTTAGGTGAGTACAATATCACACCATATGTTAACGGTGTAATTTTTAGGTAGTGTCAAGATAATTGCGCAAATTTGTTTGCAGTCTCTGTGAATGAAGTCAGCCGGCAATAGAGACATCGTCCAGCAAT
>CACXHF010000511.1 GCA_902767305.1 uncultured Eubacteriales bacterium | reverse complement strand
GTATCCAACAAGATTTTCAGGGCAATTTACTTTATGCCTATTATCTGTTCCGCAACCGCTACCGGTATTATGTGGAAGCTGATTCTGCACTCCAACGTGGGATACATTACCTATGTTCTGCGCGTCCTGGGATTCGGCAAGATCAATTTCATGAACACGGCGGGACTGACATTCTATGTCATCGTGTTCATGTCCGTCTGGAAAACCTTCGGCATTTCCACGACCATCCTGATCGGCGCCATGCAGAACGTCCCCTCCGTGCTTTATGAGGCGGCGGATATTGACGGCTGCAGCAGACCAAGACAGTTTTTTGCCATTACGCTGCCTGGAATCAAGCCGACCCTGTGGTTTCTCATCATGACAAGGATTATCGGATCGTTCCAGGTGTTTGATATCGTCTATACGACCACGGGCGGCGGACCGAGCCTCACGACGGAAACCCTGGTGACCTATATTTACACGCGGGGCTTTGAAGTGTTCCGCATGGGCTATGCGTCGTCGCTGTCCGTTGTGCTGCTCGGACTGATTCTGATCATCACGGTCATCATGTACTCAGCCATGCTGAAGGGCGAAAGGGAGTGAGAACATGTCAAACAAAATGATGAGACGGATCCGGCATCTGCCGATCCTGATTATTCTGCTGTTCTTTGCGCTGCTGATCATTCTGCCCGTGCTGTGGATGGCGCTGAGCGCTTTCAAGCCGGCAAAGGAGATCATCAAGTATCCGCCCACCCTTTTCCCGAGCCGCTTTGATCTGGGCAACTTTGCAAGGCTCCAGACAAGACTCCGTATTTTTGATTATGTCCGGAATTCCCTGATCTACGCGCTTGGCACCACCCTGCCCTCCGTCTTCCTGTGCACACTGGCCGGATACGGATTTGCGCGCTATGAATTCAGGGGCCGGAGCGTCCTGTTCATTGTGGTGCTGGCCACCATGATGATCCCGTTCCAGGTCACCATGATTCCTCTGTTCCTGGTGGTCAGGAAGATGGGAATGTATGATACCTATGCAGGTCTGATCCTGCCCAAACTGGCGGCGGCGATTACGATTTTCATGATGCGTTCCGCATTTGTGACGCTGCCCAGAGAACTCGAGGAGGCGGCACGGATTGACGGCGCCACCGAGTTCGGCATTTTCTGGCGGATTATGCTGCCGCAGGTCAAGCCTTCTATTATTACCATGCTGATTCTGGGAATTAATGCGGGCTGGAATGACCTCATGTGGCCGCTCCTGGTGACAGGGGATACAAAGATGCGCACACTGGCAAACGGACTTGCGCTGTTTATCGGATCAGACACGACAGAATACGGCCCGGCCTTTGCCGGCGCGATGGTTTCGATTCTTCCCATGCTGCTGCTCTACATCTTCGGACAGCGGTACTTTGTCGAGGGAACCGTCACCAGCGGCATGAAAGGATGATGGAAATGGCATTGTATTTCAAGACATTTGAAAAAGACGGCACGGAGACCTTTCTGTTCTATCCGGGGGAGGAGAACCGTACGGCGTTCAAGCGTCGGAGCGTTACGGTGCTGATGGACCGGTGCACGGAGGAAAATGTGCGGGCGCTGATGACGGCATGGGATATTGAGACACTTTCCATGGAGAAGCAGCTGATTTTCTGCTTCCCTGTTGCCCCGCAGGGCGGATGGTCCAATGCCTCATTCGAGGACTGCAAACGGGTATTTGACACCTGTCAGGCCGGCATAAACAAAAAGGATGACCGGCCTCTGCCGCGCAATTCCTTCGGCATCCCGACAACGGAGGCCATGCTGATGACCTGGCATCCGATGAATGACACCAAGTATGTGGTGGGCATCGGGGAGGGGGCATCCTTTGCGCTTACCCTGGCAGCCCGTGCACCGGCCAATATTGCCGCAGTGCTGGCTGAGGGCGGGATGATCCGGTCGGACGAGCGTGCAATGAGTGCGGTTCCTGTCTGCCTGGTTCATGCACAGATGGATACCCTTTCCTATTTCCGAAGCGTCAACGGAGACAGCCTGACGGAGACAAAAGCAGGATTTACGGTATATGCGGATAAAGACTTTCCGCTCAGGCAGACGCTGGTTCCGCTGCACAAGGACCGGATCGACGCCGGTCTGCTGCGCGGCGTGATCGAGAACCTGTTTATGCCGGTCAGACGGCCGAACACGTCCGTGAACGGAGATGTGGAAGCCTCCATGTGCATGGAACGCGCGGGCTTTGAGTATTTCCTGGATGATTTCCGTCTGGGGGACGGAAAACGGCATACCTGGTTTACCTGTGTGCCGCAAATGGCCCGGCAGCCGGAGGCGGGCTGGCCGCTGGTCATGTTCTGCCACGGCGGGTCTGACAATCCGGCTGAGGCGGCCGAAATGAGCAAACTGCATGAACTGGGCGAGCGTGAGGGATTCATTACGGTGTATCCCTGGGGAACGGACCGCTGCGGATGGAACAGCGCCATGGATCCTGAACAGGAGAATGATGCGGATTTCTGCGACCGCCTCATTGACTACATGCTCCGGAATTACCCGGTGGACCGGGAGCGGGTGTATGTTTCGGGATTTTCCAACGGCGCAGCCATGGCACAGACGATTGCCCTGCTGCATCCGGAGAAAATTGCCGGCCTGTTCCACATCGACAGCAACTGGCCGGGCAAATACGGCGGATACATGCCGGTGACGGAGAAGGACATTACGCCGTTCCGCCTGGGCTTTGAACGCAAGCAGGCGTATGATTACCGGATGCCGGTCTGGTACACCTACGGCAGCCGGGAAATCTCTTTCCCGGTGTTCAAGGACAGCACCCAGCAGAACCAGTACGATCTCTGGAAGCGCTATAACCACATTCCGGTGAAACCGACGCCGGCGCGGGGAGAGGAAAATCCCACAGGATGCGGCGCAGAGGGGGATGAGGTTGAAATTCTGAGACCGACGGAGCGGCATCCCGAACACTGGTATCAGGTGAACCGATTTTACAGCAGTGATCCCGAGCCGCAGAACCTCTATAACTTTGTGGTAATGCATGACAAGGGACACGATATTGCCCAGATGGATGCAGAACTCGGATGGAGATATGTGCGTGAATATCGCCGCAGGGCGGACGGTTCGCTGGAACGGGTCAGGGACCCGGAAACAGTCTGACGGGATTCCGGAGAGCCGGCGCGGCCGGTGACAACAGGAATACTGCCGGTGAGCCGGCAGGTGTGCATTGTGCTTTGAGGAGGCACGAGAGATGAAGCCGATTGATAATGAATATACCAGTCTGCACAGTGACGGACTGTTCTATGATGCTGTGAATCTGACCATGCGTCTGTTCAAAGGTGAGAACGGAGTGGAGGGCCCCAGACATATTTTTGAACGTGAAGCGGCAGAAGTGGATGATGAAGGCGGCGTAACCTTCTGTTTCTATGCTCCGGTGGCGCGTGAAGTGTCTGTCGGCGGTTTCGGCGGTTCGTTCAGCAGTGAACCGGTTCCCATGAAAATGGATGAGAAGGGGTACTGGAACGTACGCCTGACCAATCTGCCCGCCGGTTTTCACTACGTCAACTTCTTTGTGGACGGCGTGGCCGTGACAAATCCGCTGGGGCGCGTGGCCTACGGCGGACACAAGACCGCCAATATTGTGGAGATCCCGGAAAAGGACGAGTTCTATATGCTGAAGGACGTGCCGCATGGAACGCTGCACATGGAGCATTTCAAATCGTCTGTGACGGGCAAGATACGCAACTGCTGGGTGTATACCCCTTACGGATATGAGAGCCATCCGGAAAAGAAGTATCCGGTGGTGTATCTGCAGCACGGCGGCGGCGAAACCGAAACCGGCTGGATCTGGCAGGGCAAGGTCAATTACATTATGGACAACCTGATCGCCGCCGGAAAGTGCAGGGAGATGATCATCGTGATGAACTGTCTGTACTGCGTGGACTGGCGCAGGCAGGACGAGTTTATCACCGGAGACTTTGACAGCATGCTGGTCAAAGACTGCATTCCGTTCATTGAGGGACGGTACCGTGTCCTGCCGGGCGCGGAAAACCGGGCGATGGCCGGTCTGTCCATGGGGAGCTATCAGACGCTGATGACGACAATGCGGCATCTGGGCGATTTTCCGTATATCGGCATTTTCAGCGGAGCAATGCTCAGACGCTGGTACTGTGACTTTGATTATTACCGGAACTTCGATGATCCCGAGACATTTAACCGGAAGGTGAAACTGTTCTTCTTCGGCTGGGGCGAGCAGGAGGACCGCATTAACCGCGATCTGATTCCGGACCTTGAAATGCTGGAGAAGAAGGGAATCCGGTATACAAGGTACACCTGTCCCGGATACCATGAATGGACGGTCTGGCGCAAGTGTCTGAGGGAGTTTGTGGAGCGCATTTTTGTCGACTGATGCACAGGAAGGAGAGAAACAGATGGCGGTGATGCGGTACAGCTTTTTCTCGCAGGTACTTAATCTGTGCACGGATGTGACGATCACCTATCCCGAACGGCAGTTTGATTACACGGAATCGCCGTCCCTTGAGCGGATTGTAACCAATGAACGGCACCAGGTGCTGCGTCCGGGAATGAAACTGCAGACGGTGTACGTGCTGCACGGCGGCAGTGATGATGATACCCTGATTCACCGCTATACGAATCTGGAACGGTATGCAGAGGAAAACTGCGTAATGACGGTGACGCCTGCGGTCAGGGACAGCTTCTTTATCGATACGGCGTACGGCTTCCGCTACTATACGTATCTGACAGAGGAACTCCCGAAGGTGATGCAGTGCCTGTTCGCGTCCTCACCCCGCAGGGAGGATAATTTCCTGCTGGGCATGGCGATGGGCGGCAATGCCGCACTGATGCTGGCAATGAAGCATCCGGAACGGTACAGGGCGGTGGTCGACCTGTCCGGGGGCATCGGGTGCAGTGCGGATTCGGATTATTTCTGCCGGGAACTGCGGGATCTTGCCCATATCCGACGCCTGGCCTCTGCCTTCGGAAACCCGGAGGAGGCAGCGGGCGGCGAATGGGATACAGGCCGGTTTGCCCGGGAAAACAGGGAAAAAGGGGTTCAGCTGCCTGACCTGTTCCTGGCCGTAGGGGAGGATGATTTTATCCGCGACGTTGTCCGCAGGGACCGGGATGCCCTGAGGGCACTTGGCATTCCCTTCCACTATGAGGAGGCACCAGGGGTTGGACATGACTGGAGATTCTGGGACGCCTATATCAGAAAATCACTGGATGAATGGCTGCCGCTCCGGCGTGCGGGCGCAGCTGCGGAGGGATAAGGTCATGCTGCGAGAAACAGAAACGGAAAACGGACGGGTCAGAGGCATTCCTGCGGCTGATCCGAGGATTACGGCTTTTAAGGGGATTCCCTTTGCAGCGCCGCCTGTGGGCGAACTGCGCTGGCGGGCGTCTCAGCCGGCAAAGGACTGGGAGGGAATCCTGGACTGCGCACGGTTCGCCCCTGTCTCCATGCAGGAGCGGCCGGGCACGGGCGGC
>CACXHF010000510.1 GCA_902767305.1 uncultured Eubacteriales bacterium | reverse complement strand
GAGAAAAAGGAGTGGCCGCTCTACGACTTGGAGAACAAGTATGTGATGGTCTTCGACGAATTCAACATTCACTCCGAGAAAGAATCTGAAAGAAAAATCATAGATTGGGAGAGGACCTACTTTCTGACAAAGTATTATTGTATATGACAGGCATGGAAGTCTGCGTGACGCGTTGGTTCAATGATAAAGCCATAGTCAGAAAGATGAATAGACTCCCTTTGAATTGCGATGCACCGTTCATTCATTTCCTCTGGCTGACGCTGACTCTATGGCCCATCGTGGAAAGCGTCATCCATCTCGATATATCTCCATAATCCACTTTGTTAAGCATCTCCACATCGTGCGGGGCAGACAGCTGACGATCGCGTCCAATGAACATGGCGAATCTTTGATACCTGTGATTATCCCGGACAGGACCTTATATAGGAAAAACCGCTTTTCAGCGGTTTTTTCTGCGTAAAGCAAAAATCGAATGGTTGATGTCTGGCGTCCAAACAGACATCGGCTTGATAGGGAGGTGATCAAGTATGTTAGATTTATCTAACGTTAAGTATTTTACCCTAATCATTCATGAAAATCAACCATCTTTTGAAAATATTTAAAGTTTGTAAATAATAGACAAATTTTTGATTCTGTCCGGGAAACGAGTAAAGAGCAATTTGAAAAAACTCAAATCATTGTCAAAAAAAAAGGAGTAAAAAACGGAAAGTTTCACGATAAAGTTCACAAAAAAATGATTTCATATTATTGCGATCATGGAAAAGGGAAAACTTGAAATTCTGAAAGTCTTGATCCGCAAACAAAAGTATGATAGCATATTATAGGACTTGAACTGTTAATACAGCATGTTGATATAATAAACGTGCATACTGCCGGATGATTATTCCGGTTCTCGAAAGGCGATGGTCAAAATGCTCCTGAATGCACGATTATTCGAAACAACTCTATTGTAAGGAATAATCAGAATCTAATATGACTGCTGTCATACAGTCCGTGATGTGTTCCTGATGGACCATGTACGGTGAACAATCTCACATTCATGCAGCCGGCAGTTCAGATGTACCGGAAGGGTACGGATGTCTGAGACTCTGCTCCGATGGATCAGTGCGGAACAGGATTTTGTTGAAAGGTATCCCCGCCGTATTCAATGGGGGATGGAGCCTCTTGTAAGGAGGTTTAAATTATGAGCCAGCCCTATCGCTCCACATATAAAATGGTTTTCGTCACGGAAACAGGGGAAGAGATCCCCGTGGGGAATTTTGAGAGACTGGATGAAGCAAGTGCATTTGCCAGAAACTATGTATCTGAGCAGAATGGTTTGATGCGTCTGCTTAAATACAACAAGGCAGTGGATGCGTATGCCCAGTATGAAAAATGGAAATACTGATACATACAGATACAAAACAGAGTTCGCAGGACTTCGGATTTATGATCCGAAGTCTTTTTTTGCGCTATAATTGGAAATGCACGGTTTTCAGCTGTCAGATTTCTTTTGAACGACATTCGGTCAGCATAGTCTCCAGGGAAACTGTATTCACAGAACAGGTAGCAAAGATTTTAACTGAAATGAAATGGATTTTAACTTTTCAGGAGAAGATGGTTCTGATAGAATATCATTAAGGTCATGAAAAAGACTCCTGTAGAAAGAGTTTTATACGGGAGTTGAACTGAGAATTTTCTGAATGCGCCTGTTCTGATGATTCCCGGTTGAATGAAAAAGGAGGAAAAATCATGAAGAAATTCGTTGCTCTGCTTCTTTCTCTGGTGCTGGTTGCCGTATGCATGACCGCAATGGCTGACAAGCCCATTAAGATTGGTATTTCCATCTGGAGTTCAACAGATACTCTTGGCAGTGAATGCAAGCGTATGATCGATGCTGCCGCAGCTGCACTTGGTGTTGAAACTCAGTGGGTTGACCAGGCTCATATTTCCGAGCAGGTAACCGCCAGCGCCGAAACACTGGCGATGGCTGATTGCGACGGAATCATTATCTGCAACTCTGCTTCTGCTGAGATGGGTTCTGTTATCAAGACCTGTGATGAAAACGAAGTCTATGTTGCACAGTTCTTCCGTGTAATCGACAAGGAAGCCAATCCGGATGAGTATGCACAGGCCTGTGCATCTCCGTATTATGTTGGTGCCGTACATGAGTCTGAATTTGATAATGGCAAGACTCTTGTAACGATCCTTGCCGAGCAGAAGGGCTGCCGGAAAATCGGTCTTGAAGGATGGGAGCCTGGCGATGCCACGTTCCTCGGCCGCTATGCAGGCTATCAGGCCGGTGTAGAAGCCTGGAACGAAGCTCATCCGGACGACAAAGTTACCCTGCTTGAGCCGCAGTATGGCCGTACAACCACCGATACCGGCCGTGCCACTGCTGAGGCTATCATTCAGGCGAATCCGGACATCGATGCTCTCATCGTTGCCGGCGGCGGCGGAGACACTCTGCTTGGCGCAATTGCCGGTATTGAGGCAATGGGCCTGACCGGAAAGATCGCTGTTGTTTCTACCGACTTCCTCCCCGATCTGGATGTGAAGCTCGAGTCCGGTGCAATGGCAGCAGAGTCCGGCGGACACTATGCTGATCCGTTCTTCGCTTTCCTCATGGTTTACAATGCCATCAAGGGAAACTATGCAGTTTCTACCGACGGCTTCTATGACATGGTGTTCCCGTACATGTTCGTTGCCTCTTCAGAAGACTATGCAAACTATGCTAAGTACTTCACCGGCGCCGAGCTTCCGTACTACGAGGACGAAATCAAGGGACTTGCTGAACTGTCTTATGACGATCTGGCAGCCAGCTGCGCGAAACTGTCCGTTGAGGATGTCGTCTCCCGTCACGCCAAATAAGATTTCCCATTGATCCGGGGCTGGTCAGGCGCGACTGGCCCCGCTTTTTTCTATGATGTCGTCTGTCCAGGGGTTTAACCCCGCAGTTAACCCGAAAAGGAAGCGAGCGCATGCAAAGATTCACAAAACTGAAGAGCAGCAGATATTACGGGTTTATCATCCTTGCAGTCATGGTGCTGTTCTTTTACGCGATATTTAAAATTCTGACACCCTCCAACTTTGGAAGTCTTCAGAATCTGTACGCCTACCTTCAGTCGTCCATCATCTATTCCGTCGGCGGATGCGGCCTGTACTTCATTGTCGTGATGGGCCTGTTTGATTTTGCCGTCGGATCAAACATCGTTCTCTCGTCCATCGTGGGCGTCATTCTTTCCCAGCGCTTTGGCTATGTCGGATTTATCGTCGGCTGCCTGGGTTGCGGAACAATTATCGGTATCCTGATCGGCTTTCTTTACAACCAGCTGAATGTGCCTTCCATGATTGTCACG
>CACXHF010000509.1 GCA_902767305.1 uncultured Eubacteriales bacterium | reverse complement strand
TTCCCCAGCCATTTGCCTCCATGGTCAAGAGGTCAAGACGCTGCCCTCTCAAGGCAGAATCATGGGTTCAATTCCCATTGGAGGTGCTTCCCCGATGAAACTTTTGTTTCATCGGTTTTTTTTTGCTGCTATCCCGTTCAATTCCGGACAACATACTGTATCCACATACTCTGCCGTATTGTCCGGAATCCGCATCCAGAGAAGTACCTTGTCAGTCCTGCGTAAAGTACAGAGAAAAACGAACGTATCAGATACAAGGAGGAAAAGCTATGCAATACGAAATCACCGGCGGTCAGCTGCCTGTTGTTATCTGTTCCCTGACAGAAGGCGAATCCATGATTACCGAATCCGGCGGTATGAGCTGGATGAGCCCAAATATGCAGATGGAAACCAGCGGCGGAGGTCTGGGAAAGATGTTCAGCCGTATGTTTTCCGGTGAGCACGCTTTCCAGAATATCTATACCGCCAAAGGTGGTCCAGGAACTATCGCCTTCACATCCAGTTTTCCTGGATCTATCCGTCCGGTCAGAATCACCCCAGACCATGGCGTCATCATTCAGAAATCCTCTTTCCTCGCCTCACAGCCCGGCATTGATCTTTCCATCTATCTGCAGAAAAAGTTATCCACCGGTTTATTCTCCGGTGAGGGTTTTATCATGCAGAAGCTTTCAGGAAATGGTATCGCGTTCCTTGAAATCGACGGTTCCGCCATCGAGTACGATCTGGAAGAAGAGGAAACCATTCTTGTTTCCACCGGTCATGTCGCTATGATGGATGATACCTGCACCATGGATATTCAGGATGTCAAGGGTTTTAAAAACATGTTCTTCGGGGGTGAAGGCTTCTTCTATACCTCTGTAACCGGCCCCGGGCATGTCATCCTGCAAACCATTCCTATCGCCAAACTTGCCCGTGAAATCACTCCGTTCTTACCCGTCCAGACCTCAAACGATCATTCCTGACAGGTCAGATTGCCTGCTAATAATGCAGAGCCCGGAAAAGGGGCTCTGCATTATTTTTTTCGTCGGACTCTTTTTCGTCCTGTATGCTTCGATCTGCCATGCTCCAGCCGGTACTGCCGGAGTGTTTCCCCAATAGTTGTATAGTCCCGTTCAAACAGAACATCGCTGATTTGAACTGCAAGTCTCTCCGGTGGAACAACTTCAAGAATCTTTGCTGCAACAAATTCCTTGCTTTTTTCTCGATATCGGGGCATCCCATTCATCTCCTGAATCTGTACCAGTTCAGGGCGCCAGAGAATACTCATTTTTCGAGCCGGGTTAATTCCGGGATTGGCCTTTGGACATCTGACCGGATAGAAATCTACCCCATCTTCCGTATCCTCCACCGTAATAATGCCCCACCATTCCGGCACATGCTCCTCAATATGCCTCACATGAGAAACACCGATAACAACTGTGTTATAATCGTAATAGGTATCGTACCATTTCACCTGACCTGCAAGTCTTGCATAAGAATCCGCATCACTCTTGATTTCAATGCCATGAATCGCATTTTCCGTAACCATAACCACATCTGCCCTTGCACGGCCGGTACGTTTTTCCTCCAGAATCCGGATCTTTCCGTAAAGGGTCTCAAGATAATCAAATAAAGGTTCCCGTATATCCCGGTCGTAGAGCATCTGTCTGTCCTTTCAAAAGCATTCGAAAAAACGGGGTCTGCGTCACGGTTCCGGATGCAGTTTTGCCGCAGATTCCCGCAGCTGTGCGCTCAGACGTTCCAGTTCGGCAGCCTCCTCCCTGGTAATGCTGTCTGGTTTAGTTCTGCCAACCGCTTTTTTCAGAGTTGAAAGCTGCTCCTTAATCATCCGTTTCTGCTCCTTATCACAGGTTTTGTCCCTATGAAGAGCCTGTTCCGTTTCAAAGCAGAGACTTTCCGCTGCATTCCTCGCTTCAACTGCTTCCTTGCGTTCCCGATCCCAGGCTTCATACGCCTTGGCATCATCCATAGCCCGGCGAATTTCATCCTCGCTCATATTCGATGTGGAAGAAATAGTAATAGCCTGCTGATTTCCTGTTCCAAGGTCCTTTGCTGTAACCTTGACAATTCCATTGACATCAATATCAAAAGTTACCTCAATCTGCGGCACCCCTGCCATAGCCCGTCGTATTCCAGAAAGCCGGAAGTTGCCGATCAGTTTATTGTCTCTGGCAAAATGGCGTTCCCCCTGCAGAACTTTAATATCTACCGAAGTCTGAAAAGGAGCAGCCGTAGTGAAAATCTGGGAATGTCTTGCAGGAATGGTTGTGTTCCGGTCTATGATTTTCGTAGAAACACCGCCAAGGGTTTCAATAGACAGGGACAATGGTGTCACATCCATCAGGATGACATCCTGAGCTGCAGAAGATATCGTCAGCCCCGTGCCGGAACCTGCTGAAAGCTTTTCTCCCTGAAGTGCCGCTCCCATGGCAACGCATTCATCCGGATTAAGAGCTTTCCCCGGTGTTTTCCCGGTCAGCCGACGAACCATTTCCTGTACCGCGGGGATCCGGGTGCTTCCTCCTACAAGGAGAACCTGTGAAAGATCCTTCATGGTCAGGCCAGCATCACTCATCACCTGATTGACCGGTCCGCACGTTCTGTCTACCAGATCATGTGTCAGTTCATCAAACCGTGCCCGAGTAATAGATGTTTCAAGATGATGTGTCCCATTGCGATCCTGCGTCAGAAACGGAAGAACGATTTCTGCCTTCAATTGAGATGACAGTTCACGCTTGGCCTTTTCGGCTGCCTCCCGAACACGCAGCAATGCTGCTGTGTCTTTTCTCAGATCTACCTTTTCACTCTGCCGGTATTCGGAAACAATATAATCCACCAGTCGGGCATCAAAATCATCTCCGCCCAGATGATTGTCGCCACTGGTTGCCAACACCTCAATAACGCCGTCACCAATTTCAATCAGACTGACGTCAAATGTACCTCCACCCAGATCATAAACCAGAATCTTCTGATTCTGACCATGATCAAGTCCATATGCAAATGCGGCAGAAGTCGGTTCGTTAATGATCCTCAGCACATCAAGACCGGCAATTCTGCCTGCATCTTTCGTAGCCTGCCGCTGAGCATCTGTAAAATAAGCCGGAACAGTAATGACCGCACGGTCCACCTTTTCACCGAGATAACTTTCTGCGTCCCGGCGCAGTTTCTGAAGGATCATTGCAGAAATCTCCTGCGGAGTAAAATCTTTTCCGTCAATTCGGACTCGCCGGTCACTTCCCATATCCCGTTTAATTGAAAGAATGGTTCTGTCAGGGTTAACCGCCTGCTGACGCCTGGCTGACTCACCGACAATCCGCTCACCGTCCCTGGTAAATGCAACGACCGAAGGCGTTGTCCGTCCTCCTTCTGAATTGGGAATAATGACTGGTTCCCCGTTTTCCATCACTGAAACACAGCTGTTTGTAGTTCCAAGATCGATTCCGACTACTTTGCTCAAAGCTGCACCCTCCCATTCAGCGCCAGTAACCGGCGCTTTCCATGTCTTTCAGTCTGCTCTGTCAATGCATTCCTGCATTCTGGTAGAATACTTCAGTTCGCAAATATGCCTGCTCTCAGTCCCAGGCGTCCTCTTCGTCCTCTTCCATAAAACCCGAAGGCTCTGGCCTGTATCCATTTGCAGCCGGCATTTCACCTACATCAGAAAGACGCTTTGCAATTGCTTCTCCCTGCCTCTGAACCCTTTCAATCTCCTGACTGGCCTGATGCAGACGTTTCTGTGTACGATCCAGAGCACCGGCATATCGGACAAAATCCTGGCGCACTGCGCTAAGAATGCCAATGATCTCATCCGTTCGCTGCTCTATAGCCAGAGAACGGAACCCCACCTGCAGGCCTGAAAGCAAAGCGGCCAGTGTGGCTGGTCCGGCCATCACAATGTGGCTCTCCCTCTGTATACGCTCCGCAAGTCCGTTCATCCGCAGTAGTTCTGCATAAAGGCTCTCACTCTGCAGAAAAAGTATTCCGTAATCCGTGGTATAGGGCGGCGCAATAATCTGTTCGGAAATCCTGCGTGAATGCATCCGCACTGCCGATTCCAGCAATTCCCGGGCGCTCTCAATCTCCTGTTTGGAACCATGTTCAAGAGCGCTGCGCAATTCCTGATACTCTCTGGTAGGAAGACTGGCGTCAATCGGCAGATATACACTGCGGCCACTTTCCTGTCCCGGCATCACCACGGCATAATCCGCCGTATACGCCTTTTCCGGATTGACCTGTACATGCTGCGCATACTGCTGTGGTGCCAGCATTTCTGCCAGCAGATTCCCAAGTTGTGCCTCTCCATACAAGCCCAGCGGTGTGGTTCCCCCCAGCATCTTGTTAAACTCGTCAACGGTTCCGGCCAGCGATTCAAGTGCTCCGAGGCTCTCAGAGAATTGCTCCAGACGGCCACTCACCTGCTGGAAAGAATCGCTGATTCTCCGGTCTACCACTTCACCCAACTGTTCTTCCATGGAAGAGCGGAGACTGTTCATCTGCTCGCGGTTTTCTTCGCTTATCTGATCGATTCTCTCATCCAGACTCTGCCGTACTGTACGCAACTGTCCACCCAGCGCATCCGACTGTGTCTGCTGAACCAGTTCAATACGCCCAAGCATGGATTTCATGGAATCATCCATGTTTTCCATCATCTGTTCCATCTGTATCCGGGTTTCCTCTGCCTGTTTCCGCGTCTCCTCTGCTGAGACTTTCAGCTGCCGCCTGAGTTCAGCCTCCTTTTCCTTTGCCTGTTCCTCGGAACGGCGGATCCGTCGGTTCATACGGATCATCGGAGAGAGAATTATTGTCAGAGCACAGACAATACCCACAGAGATAAGAAAAATCAGACTTCGAGCATCCAGAGCAAGCAGCCATTCCTTTACAGTATTCAACATTCTGTTTATCCCTCTATGTGACTTTTTTTGAATAGTATGTTATAATGAAAATAGACTCTGATCCAATCAGTTCACTTTTTTCGTTTCATATCCTTTTTCGGTAAATCGGTCAGGAAGTAATGGCCATGTGTTTCGACAAACCCCATCCTTATTTAATAACAGGTGAATTTTCATGTCAGAACGCCGCAGAAAGAACAATGAAAGAGCTCGGAAAATCCGCAGGCGGAAAATCCTTTCCAATGTACTGCTCTTCTTTGGCGGAATCAGCTTCATCGGTCTCAGTCTTCTGCTCTCCATGTTGTTTATCAAAATGCCCATTGAACGTGAGACAGCATCCGTTCCGGATGTCACTCCAATGCCCTATGATGCCTCTAAGCCCTTTACCTTGATGGACCTTACCATCGAACAACAGCAACAACTCCGGCAAAAGGAACGTATCCATGTAAGCGACGGTCCAAGAGGCATCAGCATCGGGGACAGTCTCGAAAAAATTCTGGATCGCTATCCTTCCAAGATTCTGGATCAAAAGCTGCATGAAGAACAGACCGGTGAACAGTCTGATGAGCAACAGATTCTGTACTGTTCTGCGTATTACATGAATGAGAGCGGAAAAATGACCGCCCTGCCGCCCCGTGGCCTGCTCAATGTCGACAGCGGCAGCATAACTGTCACTTTACTTGCGCCGACCGTTCCTTATCCACCCGGAACAAAAGATGACTACGGCAAATATGAGCATGTCTACTGCATTTATACCATCGATCCAGAAACTATGTCAGTTTCCTCCATTTTTCTAGGTATCGACAGCTGACCCATTATATAATTGCCTTTCCGAATTGTCAAACGCGTGAATATGACTCGCCCAACAGAATAATAACCATACAGAAATACTCGTTTCCCAAACAGAAAGGACGTCTGGCCTATGAGTAAAAACATCGTCGATTTTAATGAATACAAAGCGGCAAAAGAATCTGCACAGAAGAGCAGCAGCCATGAGAGTTTATCTTTCGAGATCCCTCCCATTTCTCCCGAGATGATGAATGAAATTGATTCAGATGCTGTTCAGGATATGCTGATAAACTCATTTAACAATCTGTTTTTGCTCATTTTGAAGCAGGCAGCCGAATATGAAACTTATGACGATTACCTGGATGATCTTCACGAAGCCCTTGAGGTATTAAAGGAAAGCGAACCGAAATCGAAGAAATCGAAGAAATACATTGAATGGTTCTCTCAAGTATCCACTGACGAGCTTTCACTTCAGATGGCCATATCGATCGGAGAAGTGATCAGCACAGGCAAAAAGGAAGCTGAAAACAGAATACCCTTACTTGAAAAAGGAATGATTTCCGAAGCAGATCTCGGAATAAAACTCCCCATTGAATCAAATGACGATATTTTAGCGTTGGATACTCAAATCGACCAGCTGATAAATCTTGAAAGAAACGGTCAGGCAAATGAGGCAGATATTGAAAGGAAAACTCTGCTTCTGACTCTTCTTATCATGTTGGGGCAGGATATGCTCGAGGTACTCTATGAAGATGAACCTAGAAAAGCCAAGAAAACTCAACACAGAAAATGGGAAGAATCCGTCTGTGCCCTAAGATTTAATATCTACGGGTTTTATTATTTGTGCGGTTCATCTTTCACAAGCCGTGTCGATGATGATTATCCGAAAGACTCCTACCTCACACGTTTTCTCTCCGCTCTGCAGAATAATCCTGACGAAAGCGAACCGATTGATCATTCATCCGTGAAAGATGTATTGGACTATATCACGTCTTTTTCAGAAGAAGGCTGCGACATGGACGATGAGGATTATGATGACGAAGAATATGACGATGATTATTTTGACTTCTTCGAAGCTGATGATGGCACATTTGTTCTCAACAAAAATGGCGATGTAAACGATTATATTGACTTCGGAGATGACGATGACGATACTCTCTTTTTCCCCGATAATAACGATGACAAAGAGCCGTAAATACGCTCGCAGTTGCCTGTTGCTTTATTAATGAAAGAGCCGCGTCAGATTTCTGACGCGGCTCTTTCTGTCACTGCAAATAGTATGTCAGTGTTTTTTCTTTCTTATCAGAGCTGCTGCGATTCCAACGGCACATATTCCCAGTAAAACAAGCCAGAATTGCAGATTCTGAGAATCACCGGTCGGCGGCAGTGATACATTAGTCTGGAGAATAGTGAGCACTGCCTCCCGGCTAGTCAGAAAACGTCCTGATGCATCTTCGATCAGACACCGATATCTGGCACCATCCAGTTGAATATTCACATTATAAAGTGTCAGCCGATTGCTGCAGGCTCCATCAATATCTGTCCATTTTCCTCCTGGCAGCAGGACCTGCCACTGAAACGCATATGGTCTGTGACCACCGGTAACTTCTACCGCAAATGTAGTATTAAGTCCTGCATCAATCGTTCTGTCTTCCGGCTCAAGGATGATTTCCATTGGACTGCTGTCCTGATAAAGGTACACATAGTTGTTGCTGAATCTGGCCTCATTTTCATCACCGGAATCTACCGTAATCAGAATCTCATAGGCATCCTTTCCGGCAGTAAGCAGAGAAACCGGCAGAACAACTGACCAGCCCACCCTGTCTCGAATAAACAGTCCCCGGAATTCCGGTTTGCCGCTGTCAAAAGTCCATTCAAAGCTGGGCTGATCCTCGTCATCCACATAAGATCTCAGTATAACCTTCTGTGATCCGGTAATGAAAGCATTCTCATTCAGATAGAGTGTCGCCATCTCTTCGTCTCCGTCATACCAGGTATCAACATCCAGTTCAATGTCTTTGGGATCCATGTTAATTCTCAGACTGTCAAAATTGACATCCGTGCGGAACATCAGATCATCCTCAGCAGGCGATTCATTTCCTGTTTGTAACCAGTTGCCTATTCGATTCAGGGAATGCAAATCCCCGATGCCGGTATATTCCTGATCTGCTGAATCAGCCACAGCCTCTGGTATCTGGATCAGTGTGTTAATTCGGGGAATATGGAATGCTCCTGAATTCTTTGGACTCAAAGCTTTCTTCATCTGAAAATTAATTCTGTCACGAACTTCAATCTTGTCCACCCGGATCTCTACGTCGTAATCTCCTACCCAGTCATGAGGTATCTGCATGGTTACCAGGAGTGTATCAAATGAACCTGGCAAGAACAGTGACGATGTCATCTGTTCCTCGGACTTTTGTTCCATTCCCTTAGCATTAATGATCCATTTCCGGAAATGCCATCGGTCCTCCATTTTGGAAGACAAACCACTGTTGATAAAACGAACCGCTGCCTCGCCGGAAGTACCATTCATGATTTTTCTTGGATTTCTTCCGAAAACTTCACTGAAACTGTGCTCATTATTTTCCATGTCAATATGGACTGTCTGCAGGCGCTGATTCTTGTAATAGATTCCAAGATCCGCCTTGGAAATCAGCATATTCCCGTTATTATGTATCGCAAGCTGTATATCATCATAACTGCCGGCATTTGCAATATCTTTTGTAAAACATGCACTGATAAGATCAATTTCCGGAGTCAGTTTAAAGAAAAACTTATGAAGCTGCATCTGATTCTCGTCTTTGTTTCCATCGGCAGATTTTATTGCATAATATCCTGTAATGCCACTGTTTCCATCTCTGCTTCCTTCGATCATGTCAAAGAACACCGGACCTGCGGGATTCTTGATCTGATCTGCACGAATCATCGCAAACGTCATTGGTTTGGAAATATAGCGATTTATACCGTCTCCATTATCCATCCAACATCCACGAACCGCCCAAACTGATTCCTTTTCTTCTACAGATGCCGTTTCAATCCACCAGACCAGTGGAGCACCAAAGACATTCGAAACATGAATGTTCGCAGCCGATATGCCAACATTATAATCTACTCTGATCGTATTAAACTCAGCTGCGAGCGACTGATAAATAGTTATATCACGGTTCCTCAGTTGGGTTTTGACGATTGCCCCGCGCAGCTGATTCATCTTTCCGTCTGCGCCTTTAACCAGATAAACAATATGTTCTTCTCCGGAACTTACTTTATCAGCATCAACCTTTTTAATACCAAAGACCTGAAAATCCAGTATGGGATCATGATCCAATACAAACAGATTTGAGAATTCATAATCTGGGTGATAATAATAATTCGCTACCAGTTTTCGAACGTCACTCTTGCCCTTTGGTGCAGCAAGTGCATACCAGTGATCCTGAACAACCATCTCCGTCCGGCGCTCTTTCTGAAAACTATCTGCCTTCTTCCTATAAGGATGGCCTTCGATGCCCTGGTTACCCGCCTTAACATTCTCAAAAGTATAATCCCGAACACTGGGATTTCCCTCTCCAAGTTTTCTGGTGAAAATATTACCGGTTATCGGTTTTGACTGTTGTTCATTCTCGTTTTTATCAAGTCCAAGATCCATACGAACAAGGAACGACTTCACTTTCTCTCCATTTGCTGCAGCAAGCGGTGAAACCATCAGTCGAATCAGATAATTGTTCGGAGGTTCACCTTGGAACCAGTCTCTGTAAGAATCATTAGGCTCATCTATAAAGATTTCTGTCTCTGTTTGAGGACAGCAGACAGGTTCATCGCTTTCCTCCGCCACCAGAAATACGCAGGCGGCTGACCCAAAAAAATGACTGGCAGCATTGTTACTTTTGGGTTTTGCTGTAAATCCGGTCATTTTAATACCAGTAACCGGATCGTTCAGGAACGTCGCAATCATCGCCGCTGTTTTTTTAGGAACTTTTGTAACTGTTCCATCACTGGCAGTACTCTCCTTATATTCTTTTGCCATAAGCATGGTGATGATGATCATTTCATTCTTGTCGTAAACATGGCTGTAAGACTTCGTTAGATTCAGCACTTCAACATTGTATTCAACAACATCCCATGATTTGACGTCATTATAATCGAGACCTGACTGGACATAAAAACGGTTGGAACCTGTACTGCTGCTGAACTGTGGATCCTGATTCTTATAATATTCATCAATCATATTCAGAACAGACTGTGGAGATGATTCCGTGGCGGAGTCTGCCTGTCTGTAATACAGTCCAACTTTTGAAGAGGATTTCTCTTTCCCCATATAAAAGACATAGTCCTTCGGTTTCTCTCCGGTTGTAATTCTGACAACCGAAATGTTGTCGCCGTAAACGTTGTTCAGGTCAATCTTTGTTTCACTCTTGAGAATAAGCTTTTCATTATACGGCTGACTGTTAATCGTATTCGGATTCGATTTAGAGGAATCTGCAACCGCCGCAGCAGGTTCAAACATTTGCACAAATCGTTCCAGCATAATAGGATTGCGGGAAATCCGCTTGAACTCCGGCAGCAGCTGATACTTGATCTCATCCCCCAGTTGTTTCACTATTTTAATAAAGAAGAACTGTGCGGTAAGACGAGCCCCAAATCCGCCTGTCAGGACAAATGAAGTCGCGCCTCCCCACCGGAAAAGTAGCTCAAGAAAACCGTATCCGGTTACAGTAACGCCTAAAACCCCCTTAAAACCGATGCCTACAAAAACACCGATTTCTAGACGGACAAGAACAGTCAATCCACTGTTTGCCGGCGAAAATTTAAAACTTTGTAACTTCAGGCTTTTTCCATTTTTGTGAAAAAAGATATTCACTCCAAGTCCAGCTGAAACCAGTGCATTGAGCGAACCGGTGATGCCCATGTTGACAATTCCCGCAAAAATGAACTGGATATCACCCTGCAGCTTTACATTTAAACCGACATTTCCGGACAGACGCAGGACGCGCATGTCATCTTTTCCCTTTACTCCGGTAAATTGTCCTGTTCCATAGCCCATAATGCACCAGTCCAGCGACATAGAAGCCAGTTTCCATACCGGCAGCTTAAAATCAGAGGCACCTCCGCTTTTGATCTCCTGAACACGTCGCCATCCTTCCGACTCGATGACCTTCACCATTTTGGCCATAATCTTGGCTTCGTTGTTCTTCAGATCAAGAAAATTTTTATCCTTATGGAAACCCACCATGACAAAAGCCATTCCATTTGGCAGAATCATCGCATTAAACGGCCACTTATTGACAATCGGAATATCGATATTAATTTTCAGATTACTCAACGGACCCGGCCAGCTCTTTGGTAGATTAAGTGTTATGTTCTTATTAAACACCGATGCCAAACCAGGGATTTCCATTGCCTCATCTACAACTGTCTGTATTGGATTCAGCTGCAGTGGCACAGTTTTACTTTTTCCGTCATATTTCAGTTCAACGAACAGCTTTGCATCTCCCGGCAGAATCTTTGAATACTGTTTCTTCAAAGAGTAATGATTTTCTGTTCCGCCCTTTCCTGAAATATCAGAAGACAGAATATTCTTTTTTCCATCCTTTGTATAATAAATATCAAATTTATAATCACTGCTTCCGTACGTAATCAGTGTAATCTCATCCGTCTTTTCGAAAGCGTCGCTGACCAGCAGATCATACCGATTATTCAGCATGTCACTGCCGTTGTAACTCGATTCAATAAGATATGGAGTTCCGTCATCTTTTTCGATTTTTACCACAAAAGTATTGCCTTTTCGGATTTCCACGCGTCTCAGACTAAGTGAACGATATCCGCTTTTTTTTACTCCAATATCCAGAAAAATATTTCCGTCTCTGTCCGGTGAATAATCCCGAACTAGTCCCAAACCCAGTGCCTTATTATTAGTCGTTAGTTTTTTCAGACTTTTATCACTGGCTTTCCCTTCCTTATCCACATCTTTCAGTGTAAGTTCTGCTCCGATGATATTCGTTCCGTTTTCTCTTACACGAATCAAAAAAGAACGATCATCCACCACCGTGATTTCCATCTTTTTTTTACTGTCGGCCAGTGCACTGCGAACCGGCAGAAGCCGATCCATAATCGTGTTTCCAGGTCTGGTTTCAACCTCCTTTTCTAAAGAAAGAAAAACCGGATCATTAATCCCTGATGATCTTCCGTCCAGATCAAAGATCCTGTTGTATTCCACCGCTGCACACTTGAAATCCGGATTATCTGTTTCACCGCATAGCATCAAATCCCAGTTTTTGACATTTTTCTGCCATTCATCGATTTTCAATTTTACCGTATCACAGACAGTCCTTAACTCTTGGTAATAATCATAGATTTGGCTTCCAAAAAACAGCTTTTCATCTTTCTCCGTTTTCTCGTCCTGCATCAGATCATACAGGTAAATAATCTGCCGGCTGTTTTCAGCAAGAACGTCCTTACAATAGTAAATCTCGTCCCGCATATCCATTGCATCTTTATACTCTTTAAAAAATGGCTCATTCTCAAGATCGAATTTAATACTGGTATCTGCATCCGAAACATCGTAATCCTGAAAAACATCCATCAAGCCATCGAGATCATCGTAGATGAACTCATCAAGAACTTCCAGAAGCTGCGCAGCATTTGTACAGTCTTTCGCACGCATGCCATCGTGCCAATGTGCTGATCCATCATTATGACCTGTCAGTGCCAGTGCTACACGAAGCTGCTGACTTGAAATACCGATATTTTCTGCATATACAGAATGGACAGAAAGAATATGCCATGGAAGTGCATCGAAGAAGAAAAGAATACTAAGCAGTAGTGAAACACTTTTTTTCATTCTATTTTCCTTTTCTGAAAAAAAACCGGCAATCTATATGTAAAGTATATCTGTCACATCTCACAGATTTTCAAGCAGTTCAGGACTGGTTTTGATTTCGTATTTACTGCGCCATTTTTCTATTTTTTCCCCAAGTGCATTCAGCTGCTTCTGTTGAAGTGCTGCACTGAACAGTGCTTTCTGTTCATCCTCCGTCAGTTTATGAACACCTCCGGGAATATCCTCTACATATTGAATGATATGAATTCCTTCATCTGTTGCAACCGGTTCCGATACGTCTCCCGGAGCTTTTAAAGCCGCTGCAACCTTGCGAAATGATTCCGGCCAGCTTTTGCTGGACGGATGAAATGGCAGTCCTTCCCGAAGAGTCTCCATATCCGCCCCTTCCGGAGCATATTCACTCATCAGCGTAGTAAAAACTGTCCCCTGGCGAAGGCGGCTGTAAATAGAATCGGTCGTAGCTGACAGCAATGGAATAGCATTTTCCTCGATCGTCTGAATAGCTGCCATGAGTTCTTCCTGTTTCTGCTGCTTATTTCGATACTCACCGAGAATGGAATCAGTCTCTTTTCCTTCTATCAATGCATCTGCCATCTTTTCCCGCAGTTCCAACATTTCCGATGTCACCAGATTCAGTTCAGGACGAATTTTCGAAATTTCATCGAGTACCTCCTGAGGATATGGCAAAACAATCTGACAGATTTTTCTATAACCTTCCGGCACAAAAAAAGATTCCGAACCGGTTGAAAGGATCTCATCCTCATAGCGGTCAATATTGTTCTCATATGCTTCCTGGTCCGGATCTATATAGTACTTTTTCAGATATTCCACCGTTTCAGCTGTAGTAATATTGACGTCACTGCAGTAAAGCTGCAGTGCTCTGGAAATCCATTCCTGCGCCAATGCTTCCTGATAAACAACCTCCGCCGTACACCCAAGTTCGATTTCCAGCCAACGGGTAATATCCTTCTCAGATGCCTCATAACCAGCAGATGTAAGCTGCTGTTTAAGTCCCTGCCAAAGTTCCTCATATACACTGCCAGCATGTTCACGAAGAAGAACAGTCTCATCCTCGGTCAATTCATGCCTGCCGGCTTCGATTAGCTGGTTTTCGATTATGCCCATATGGATGAAATTCTCAATTACAGAATCAGTCAGGGAAAAATCTTCTCCTGTCTGTGTATACCCGAGGATCTGCATCATCTCTCCTGATTTCATTGAATACCGGGCAAGAGACAATGGATAGGAAACCTTCCCAACTGTCACTACAACGGGATCTTCCTCAGCCCAACCTCCAAGTGCTGTCAGAATCAGTAATAGAGTCACAACAAACAGCAAAACACGCTTCATCTGTTTTCATTCCCTTTCTTTTATAATATAACGCCTTTTTTTCTGACACATCATTTCTTGCAGCACACTGCAATATCAGGTAACAACACAAAAAAACTATCTGATTTGTTTGCTCTTCCTTTCTCGCCCAATATACAGGTCGAACTATAACAGAATTGTTAACAGAAAAAAAAGCGAAATTAGTAATTATACCGTTTCATTTTGTTTCGTTTATTCAATCTGGTTCTCTTACAAATTCAGCCTCTCTATTATACCATACAATACAGCCATTTTCTCCAAAAGATCAGCTTTTCGATTAAGAAACAAACCTCAATCACAAATGTTGTGTGATCTCCAGTCGTTACCACTCGTACAGTCGTTTGCTCTTTCATGGGCAGAGGGGGGTACCCCTTTGTTTATTTTACAGCTCCTGAATGTGACTGTGTCAAGGAAAGATGACCTTTTATGCTCACGCCACATTCATGGGGCGGGAGGGATAAATGGTCAGCTGCCCTTGACATTGGCAC
>CACXHF010000508.1 GCA_902767305.1 uncultured Eubacteriales bacterium | reverse complement strand
TCTGATGGCCATGTTGCTTGTCGCTGTCTGCGCAAGTGCTGAGCTGTATGTTGAGCTTCCCGCTCAGGGGCTTGGAGTTTCTCAGAGTGTTACGATGAACATGCCGGGTGAAAATCCGGATATTCCGGGAATCAACCCGCTGACCGGTGAGAACTGGGTAGGCCTTTATCACCCGATTCTCGTCAGCACGGATAACCATCCCGAGGCACTTCCTCATTGGGGAACTTCCTCTGCGGATATCCTCTACGAGTTCCCGATCCAGATGGACGGTTCCACCCGTATGCTGGCTCTGTACATGAGTGAGAAGCCGAGCTTTGTCGGCCCGGTCCGTTCAGGCCGTGTTGTCATGGCAAAGCTCCGTGAAATGTGGAACAGTGCATGGGTCTTCTATGGATGGCAGAGCAGCTTTGGCAACCAGGAAAATCCGGCTGTTGACGTTGTTGATTTTGCGACCATGCTGCATAAGGATGCCCGCCAGAAAGGCCGTTGGGTCTTCCCGTTTGTTGAAGGTATTGAAAAGAACTACAGCCAGTTCTTCCATCGCGAAACCGATGGAAATCATAAGAACCCGCACAATGTGCAGGTTGACCTCCGTCTGGTTGAAAATCTCTTTGGAAATGCTGAACCGCAGAAGCATCCCTTCAGGTTCTCACCTGTGGGCCTGACCTATGGTGCAGATGTACAGGGTGTCACGGTGAATTATAAGACCACTCAGCCCACATATATCAGCGAATTTAACTACAATCCTCTCACCGGCTGCTATGCCCGCAAAGCAAACGGAGCGGACTATTATGATGCTCTCAATGGTGTAACCTGTGAGTTCGCCAATGTCATTATTGTCAGAACAGCCATTACAAACCAGAGCAACAACGCCAGCCGTGTGGTTATCCAGACCTATGGACAGGGCGCCTGCGAAATCTTCCAGAACGGAAAGTACGTCCGCGGCACCTGGGTACAGGCGGATAATCCGAGAAAAGCAAACGAGTACAACTCTGTCACTTCCCGTATGATTTTCTTTGATCCGTACGGCAACGAGCTGGAGCTGAAAGTCGGCAAGACCGCGATCCTGTTTATTAACGTGGATCAGCCGGTTATTGTAAGAACCACGACAAACATCGCTGGCGCGAAGGTAGTCGGAACTCCTGCTCCGACAGCTACGCCTATCCCGACACGCGTTCCGAAGCCCACACGTCCGCCGAGGGCACAGAATCTTGATCAGGTAAACAATGGCAATGTCCTGAACATTCAGAACGATGAAGGCGGCGAAAAGAGCCTGTTCGGTAACTGATTTTTCGGCAGATTAACATTCATAAGACAATCCCTGTCTCTCCGGAGAGACAGGGATTTTTTGCAATGAGAGTAGAAAAAAGCAGGGAATTGTGTTACCATATACACAGATGGGAATATCCTGATCAGAAGAACTATAAAGGAGGAAAAATGATAATGAAGCGGATTGCGGTACTGATCAGTGTTCTGCTGACATTGATTCCGATCCTGGTTTTAGCTGAAAGCGGCATAATTCTGGACGGACGCTGGCTATGTTCGAACATAAAAGGAAATGTAACGGAAAATACTCCTGCTGAGCTCAAGGATGATTTTTACCTGTTCATTAACAAGGAATGGATTCTTCAGGCAGAGATTCCGGCAGGAGAAACCAGAACCGGTTCTGTTGAGGAGGTCGGGCGTATCCTGAAAGACCAGTTGATTGCCCTTCTGAAAGATACAAGCCTTACCGGACATGACGCTGAACTGGTGCATAAGCTGTATGCAATGGTGTCCGATTGGGACTATCGCGATAAACTGGGTGTGACACCTGCCATGCCATTGATGGAGGCTGTTCGGACAATAGACAGTCTGGAAGATCTCACGGACTATCTGTATGACAGGAATAACAATAATGCTTTTTATCCGTTCAGTATGACTGTTGCTGCAGATTTAACTGATCCGAATATATACATCACAACGATTACTCCGCCGACTCTTTTGCTTCAGGATTCAGCAGAATATTCTGAACGCACCCAGGCGGGTGATCTTTACTATACAGCATATCAGCAGATCGGAAAGTATTTGCTCACGCGGCTTGGGCTTGGTGAGGAGGAAGCTCCGAAGGTATTAGAAAATGCCATTGCTTTCGATACACTTCTGGCGGAACATATAAAGCCGAGGGCAGTGCATTACGAAGCAGACTATCTGACAAGTATTCTGAATTATTACAATGCAGAAGAACTGGAAGCGCTTGCCGGCAGTTTTCCGATTCTGAATATGCTTAATGCATATGGCCTGAAAATTGGCCGGAAATTTTTAGTTACTGAGCCTGATTATATCAGTGCACTGTCGAAAATCTATACAGAGGAGAACGCTGTCCTGATGCGTGACTGGCTGACGCTGAAAACTGCGTTATCCGTGGCCATGTATCTGGATCATGAGACATACAAGCAGATTGAAGGGATCAGCAACGCTATTATGGGTGTGACCGGTGAAACCAGCGAAGATGATCTTGCACTGAACACGGTAAGCGGATTACTGATCGTACCGATGGACAATCTGTATGTTCAGGCTTACTGCACCGAGCAGCAGCGCCAGGATATACTGGAGATCATAGAGAATACCCGGACCTTTTATCGGAAGATGCTTGAATCCGTCGACTGGCTGAGCAGTGAGACCCGTGCAAAAGCAATTGAAAAACTGGACAGCATTCGTATCCGTGCTGTATATCCGGATCAGCTTGAGGACTGGTCCGGCCTGGACTTTGCCGGACCTGAGGAAGGCGGCAGTCTGCTGGGAGCAGTGAAAGCCGTAGACCAATTCCTGATTTCACGTGAGTCGGATAAAGTTGATACTGCGGTGGATATGGATAAATGGGATCAGTTAAGAATGCCCACTGCAGATGTCAACGCAGCTTATGAACCTCAGGATAATTCCATCAATATTCTGGCAGGAATCCTCAACGGCGAGGTTTATAACGATCAGATGAGTATTGAGCAGAAGATGGGCGGTATTGGGACAATCATCGGACATGAGATCAGTCATGCCTTTGATACGGTTGGAGCACAGTTTGATAAGGACGGCGCAATGGCCAACTGGTGGACGGATGAAGATTACGCAGCGTTCCAGGGACGTGCGGCGAAACTGGCAGCTTGGTTCGATGGTTTCGTTCCTTTTGAAGAGGCCAACTATTCGGGACAGCAGGTGCAGACCGAAGCAATTGCTGATATGGGCGGCATGAAATGCATGCTTGCCATCGCAGCTCAGCTCGAGGACTTCGATTACGATGCATTCTTCCGTCAGAATGCAACACTCCTTCGCTGTCAGATGTTGTTTTCTGATCTGATGACAATTGTTGTCCAGGATGTGCATCCCCTGCGCTATCTCCGCGTCAACGCAACGATGTCACAGTTTCAGGAATTCATTGACTGCTATCATCTTAAACCCGGTGACGGGATGTACATTGCGCCGGAAAACAGAGTAGCCGTCTGGTAATTTTCAGCAGTAGTGCATCTGTAAAAGGAGGCAGGGATGAGCTACCGTCGGCAAAAAGACCGCCTGACGAAGAGAATTACGAAACGGGCATGAAATCTGAGGAGCAGGAATGACAGGCGGGCTTCCCGTCTGTTCAGGATGCATTCGGCGCAGAACACGCATAGAAGGAATGAAGAAACCCTGCTGAAATAGAAAAAGCCGATGCGAAACATGACGGTTTTCGCATCGGCTTTTAATCCCCGCAGATACGGAGAAGGGAAACCGGGAACGGTACCGGGCAGAAAGGAAGGCTTTCATGCAGCAGACCGGGAGAAACACAGCAGTGAAATCCTGTCTGTCAGGGGTTCAATCAGGAAAGTCGGATAATTGTCTCCGTGAGATCTTCCTCTCTGGAGCTGAAACCGGCCATAATCCTGAAATCACCGGGCTCGACAACCGTTCTGCCATCCGCTGTGATGAGGGAAAAGTCGTCTGGTGAAAGCTGAATAACGCATTTCTGCTGTTCACCAGCCTCAAGTGAGACTCGTTTAAACGCAGCGAGACGCTTGACCGGTGTCAGAACAGAGGAAACGAGATCCCGCACGTAGATCTGAACCAGTGCGATGCCTGCACGTGTACCGGTGTTCATCAGATGAAAATGAATCTCGAGAGTTTCCGGATCAGCCTCAAGGTTTTCGATATTAAAAGAAGTATAGCTGAGGCCTTCGCCAAAGGCAAAGAGGGGTGTATCAGGAAGATCACAGTATTTTCCGTTGTGCCAGCCGGGCAGATAATTGTAATAAACCGGAACCTGGCCGGAATGCCGGGGAAAGGAAATCGGGAGATGGCCGGATGGATTGAGTTCCCCGAACGCAGCCTCAGCAATTGCTTCTCCACCAAACATGCCGCCGTTAAACGCACAGATGACTGCGTTGGACAGGGCAGCTTCCATCGGGATACAGAGCGGTTTGGAAGAAATGAGAACCGTGCAGACTGGTTTTCCAAGGGATATGAGTCGGGAAAAGAGTTCATCCTGTCTGCCTGAAAGAGAAAGATCAGCCCGATCCTTGGATTCACCGATCTGGTCAATCATATCTCCGCAG
>CACXHF010000507.1 GCA_902767305.1 uncultured Eubacteriales bacterium | reverse complement strand
GCGGAACAACTGGATGAGGGGGTTCGCATCTGGACACCGGAAATGGCAAAGAAGGAAATGGCAGAATGACGATTGGAGAGGCACTGAAAAGTGCAGAAAACAGACTGAAACAGGTCGGAGTGCCAGAACCGGCACTTAATGCGGAGCAGCTTCTGGAGGGTGTAACAGGTACGTCACGCCTCCTGCTTCGCCTGAATCGGGAGGACTCTCTCAGTGAAGCATGCGTACGTCGTTTTGAAGAGTGGGTTCTTCGCCGTGCACAACGAGAACCACTACAATATATTGAAGGGGAAACCGAGTTTATGGGCTTCCCTTTTTCTGTTACCAGAGATGTTCTGATCCCCAGACCGGATACGGAAATACTATGTGAGGAGGCCATACGATGGCTGCCTACGGGGGGAAGTGTGTTTGATCTTGGAACGGGAAGTGGAGCGCTGGCAGTCAGTATTGCCAGGCTTCGACCGGATGCTGAGGTATGGGCAGGAGATCTGTCGGAAGCGGCACTTTCCGTTGCCAAGCAGAATGCTGAAAGAAACGATGTTCATGTTACATTTGTTTTGGGAGACTGTCTTGAACCTGTAAAGCACTTGCGGTATGATATGATTGTGTCGAATCCTCCTTATATCAGTGAGCAGGAACGGAAAGAACTTGAGCCCGAACTTGGGTTGGAACCACCAATGGCGCTTTTTGACGGAGCAGATGGGCTGACTTTTTACAGAAAGATCACAGAAGAAGCTCCGAAGTGTCTGAAACCGGGGGGATATCTTCTTTTTGAAATCGGGTACAGACAGGTGGATGCTGTAAGTACGCTGATGGAAAGAACGATTGGTTTGCCGTTCAGGCTGCGTGACTATGGAGGCAACTGGCGGGTAGTAGGAGCCGAATATACTAAAGGGCAGACAGAAGAAAGGGTTACAGGGAATGCTTGATAAACTGGACTGGCTAAGGCCACGTTATGAGGAAGTAGGTATGCTTTTATCGGACCCGGATGTAGTCAAAGATCAGAAGCGGTGGCAGGCATTGGTAAAGGAACATGCGCGTCTAGAACCGCTGGATGCGGCTATCCGGAATCTCGAAGAAATGGAAGAAGAGAAACGTGAGGCATCCAAACTCCTGGCAGAGCCTGGAATGGAGGAGATGGCGCAGGAGGAACTGAATCGTCTGAATTCAGAAATTCAGGAGACAGAGCAGTCTGTCCGGATCATGCTGATTCCGCCGGACCCCAATGCCGAACGAAGTGCCGTCATGGAAATCCGAAGCGGAGCAGGCGGTGAGGAGGCAGCCTTGTTTGCGGCGGAACTGCAACGCATGTATATGCGTTACGCAGAACGTCGCGGATGGCGCTGTGAGATGATCGATGTTTCTCCAACTGAGCTTGGAGGAATTAAGGAAGCGGTATTTGAGATTCACGGGGAAGCTGTTTTCAGCCGTCTGCGGTTTGAAAGCGGAGTTCACCGAGTGCAGCGCGTGCCTGTAACAGAGAGCAACGGTAAGCGGCAGACATCGACAGCAACCGTAGCAGTCATGCCGGAGGCACAGGATGTAGATGTGGAAATTGATCCGAATGATCTCAGAATCGATACTTACCGGGCATCCGGTCATGGCGGACAGTATATTAACCGGACGGACAGCGCCGTGCGTATTACGCACCTGCCGACAGGTGTTGTGGTGACCTGTCAGGACGAGAAGAGTCAGTTGAAGAATAAGGAAAAGGCTATGCGCGTTCTGCGTACCCGGCTTTATGAACGGGCTCTAGAGGCAAAACACGAGGCAGAGGCTGAGGATCGGCGCTCTCAGGTGGGAACAGGAGACCGCAGTGAACGAATTCGGACTTATAATTTCTATGAAGGACGCGTGACGGATCATCGGATTGGCAAAACGGTCTATTCTCTTCCGACTTTTTTAGACGGGGATATTGATGAACTGGTGGAGCCGCTCATTCTGGCAGACCGCCAGAAAAAGCTGCGTCAGCTGGGGCTGACGCCTATTCAGACGGAGACAGACTAATGGATACAAAGGTATTAAAACCGACGGATGAAAATATCAGATATGCCGGCTGCCTAATTGCAAACGGGCGGCTTGTTGCGTTTCCCACCGAAACGGTATATGGACTGGGAGCAGATGCACGGAATGGAGAAGCGGTTTCGGCTATTTTTCAGGCAAAAGGACGGCCTGGAGACAACCCGCTCATCGTTCATGTAAGTACAGCTGAGGAAATTCCGCCGCTGGTCAGTGAAATACCGGAAGGGGCGCGTCTGCTCATGGAGCATTTCTGGCCTGGTCCCATGACTCTGATTTTTCCCAGATCAGAACTGATATCGGATGAGGTAACTGCAGGACTGGATACAGTTGGCATCAGGATGCCGTCAAATCCGGTTGCGAGAGAATTGATCCGCTGGAGCGGATGTCCTATTGCAGCGCCCAGTGCCAA
The DNA here is from genome assembly GCA_902767305.1 of uncultured Eubacteriales bacterium. GTDB lineage: Bacteria > Bacillota > Clostridia > Christensenellales > Aristaeellaceae > Ventricola. The sequence continues at coordinate 1,901 of CACXHF010000507.1, read as the reverse complement.
CCGGAGCGGACGCCCGAGTCCGACGACGGCGGCGCATGTCTATGAGGATTTGAACGGTCGGATTCCTGTAATATTGGATGGCGGTCCATGCGAGGTAGGGCTTGAGTCCACAGTCATCGATGCAAGAGGTTCTGTTCCGGTAATTCTGCGTCCCGGCGGAATTACACCGGAGATGATACGGGCTGTAACTGGGGATGTACGCCTGGATGAGCATATTATGGCACCGGTTGCAGAGGGAGAACGGGTTCGGTCGCCAGGAATGAAATATCGTCATTATGCTCCTAAGGCCAAAACAGTCATTTTTGATGGGATAACGCCAAAAGTGATTGATGAGATCTGCAGGCGTTATGATGCAGAACAGAACAGGGGAGGCTCTCCGGCAATTCTCGGCTTTGAAACACATAATTACGGTGGTCGTAAGGTTCTTTCGCTTGGTGTTCCCGAGCATCCGGATGAGGCAGCTGCACGGCTGTTTGCTGCGCTTCGTGAACTGGATACAGAAGGACGTACACTGGCTTTGTGTGAGGCGGTCGGCCTAGAAGGAATAGGCCTTGCGGTCATGAACCGAATGGGACGTGCGGCAGCGTTTGACATTGTCAGACTTGAATAAGGCCTGGAAAGGAGATATTGTTCCTGATCATCTGACAGGATGTCGCTTCCCTCATGCACAAAGGTGTATTCGGAAGTTGTCCGTACCGAGAGAACAGGATCGGAAAGGAACAAAAGGATGCAGAGAGAGCACGAATTCGCATTGCAGAGTTTTGAACCGGTCGTGACAGACCATTCAAAAGTACTTATTCTTGGTTCCATGCCGGGGACGGCTTCTCTTTCAGCCGGAGAATACTATGCACATCCCAGAAATGCCTTCTGGCCGATTCTCTTTGAGTATTTCGGGGAAACTGCAAGCAAGGATTACGGTCAACGCCTGAAACTTATCAGGAATCATGGCCTGGCTTTATGGGACGTCTGCCACCGTTGCAGAAGAGAAGGAAGTCTGGATACGGCGATACGTTATCCGGAGCTGAACGATATTGACAGCCTGATCTGCACATATGGGATTGGAACGGTGCTTTGCAACGGGCAGAAAGCAGCTGTATTGCTCCGACGCCGGATGCCTGCTGTGCCGGTAATTGTATTGCCCAGTACAAGTCCTGCTCTGACAATGCCGTTCAGGGAAAAATGTGAAATCTGGCACAGCGCCCTTGACCGGGCTTTTTCTGACAAAGTGGATGTAATTCTGGCAGGCACAGAATGGAGGCAGAATTAGTTCCGGAAAGAGGAAGGCTGCTGATGAATCTGATCAAGGGAGTATGCCTGTCAGGCAGGTGAAGTGATTTTTTCGATGCCGAGGCTAAACCAGTATAGGAGGCGTAGACGCATGAGTTTTGTGGATATCATTCTGAAGAAAAAAAACGGTCTTGCGCTCAATGATGAAGAAATATGCATGTTTGTTGAAGGCGCTGCAACCGGTTCAGTACCGGATTACCAACTCTCAGCGCTTCTCATGGCTATCTGTTTTCAGGGAATGAACGCGAGAGAAATGACGACGCTGACCATGGAAATGATGAAAAGCGGGGATCAGGTGGATCTCTCCGGAATCGAAGGAATATGTGTGGACAAGCATTCTACAGGAGGTGTTGGAGATACCACAACGCTTGTCCTGGTGCCTTTGGCAGCTGCCTGCGGCGCACATGTGGCCAAGATTTCCGGACGGGGACTGGGACATACCGGAGGAACGCTGGATAAGATTGAGAGTGTCCCGGGATGCAGAATTGACCTTAGTGAGGAACAGTTTATTAATCAGGTAAGGCAGCATGGCTGCGCAGTTGTTGGCCAGACACAGAGTCTTTGTCCTGCAGACAAAGCACTGTATGCCCTCCGGGACGTGACGGGAACTGTCG
>CACXHF010000506.1 GCA_902767305.1 uncultured Eubacteriales bacterium | reverse complement strand
ATTCGCGTCGCCTATGACCAGGCATTACAGGCGGTTGAAATGGATATGCCGGTTTTCGCCCCGTCAGATGATCCGAAAGAGCGGGAACTGCAGAAAACGATCGCTGTTTATCTGGATAAAGAAGACGCCGAAAGCGCCTATAAAGCCTGCAGGAATGCACACAGCAGGTACCCGAAGAATCCGTTTTTCCTGTACTACATGTGTTCAACAATGCGCATGCTGGATTACAATGCGGTTAAACCGGCAGAGGAGCTGCTGCGTATGGATCCCGAAAACCGTCATTACCAGATACAGGCAGCTCTGTGTTACATCAGCCAGGGCAGGGATAAGCGTGCATGGACACTCAGTAAAAAAATACTGGAATCCGGTACACGAAACCTTGAATTTTACGACGCCTACCTCACTCTCCTCGAGAACCGGAATGCGCCTGCTGACGAATACTATACTCTTCTATATCCGCTGATCACGGAAAATGAATGTCAGAAATCCGAATATCTGCTCCTGATGAAACCGCTCTCTGTCCGGCTGATCACGGCCGCCGCCGATCTTGACGATGCGGAGCGTCAGGAATCTGCCATACGCGCCCTGACAGAATTCGTCCGGAAGAATCTTAATCTCCTCGGTGACAATCCTGTTTCCGAGCTTTGCTCCGAGCTGCATTTAGTAATGAAAGAGGGGAAGGCTGCCCATCCGGAAGTCTTCAAAAAGGCCATTCTGAGCCTTCAGGATCTGTCAAAAAATAAAAAAGAGCAGGACGAGATTGCCTCAATCGTTTCCTCATTCAAGGTCGATACGCTGATGCTCGACAAGCGTTTCCCCAAATGCACACATGTTCTTTACCGCGCCTATCTCATGACACCTGACTTCCATCCCAACGCCGTCAAAATGGATGCCCGTCTGTGCGGCATTATGGAACGGGATTCGCTTCTGGCCTGCAAGGATCTCCTGAAAAAAGAGTATCCTGATTTTTACAGCAAAATTCTGCCGTTCCTCCGTTCCATTTCTACCCCGGAGAAAGCAGCCAGCCTGAAAGATGATCTGTTCAATAAATACATTGAGTATGATGCAGACTATTTCCCGGATCGCCAGCGCTATTTCTTCGAGATGTATCCGGACGAAAAGCCCCAGTGGATGATTGAGGAAGAAGAATCCCTCTATTATGATGAAGACGATTTTGACGAAGAGGAAGCGTTTCATCGTTTAATGAGAGAGCTTTTCGGTTATTAACTGTCCCCCCGTTTTATGAAAGGCACCGGTTATCCGGTGCCTTCTGTTTATCTCATCTGCCAGCAAACCGTCCTGTCCCGGAATCTGCAGCGATCAGCCGGCAGATCAGCGGCGAAGGAAATACCCGCCGAACGGCAGCGTCCTGACCGGCAATACAGGCACCGTGAACACGAATGTCACCCCCTGCCGCAGACAGGTGTGATGCAGCAGCTGCCGAAATGCCCCTTTATGACGGTCAGCGTCAGGAATCACGAATCATCACCATTGCCTCCGGCGTAACGGACAGCGCCGTCAGTGGCAGTGCATCCGAACCGTCCGTGGAAGCGGCACGATCATGGAGGACAGCGAGTGCATCGGGTCTGGGCAGACTGACCATCCGGAAGATCCCTGCGGCAGGACCTGTATTGTCGTGACAGCGGCTGAGACTCAGACCTGCGCACAGGCAGTCCGGGAAGGGGCCATGGCAATCATCAGGGCGAATGCTGTCCCGGCTGCAGGCATCGAAGACCGTACATCTGCCGGCACTTTGCACCGAAAACGTGCCGTAACCTGCGGATTTCATTGAAAAAGCATCGGATATGGAACGTACTTTCTTCGGCATTTTCACAAAACAGGGCTGGCGCACAGAGTATGAGAACCCATGCTCTATGCGCCAGCCGCATTTCATCCGGTTTATTCAATTTGCAGCATTTGTCTTCTCTCCGGCTCATATCGAAAGACCGAACCGGAAAAAGTGCACATTTCCCGGCCTGTACGCTTCTTTGCCTTCACAGACAGCGGACGGTATTCTTCCCCTCTGCTTTTGCCTGGTAGAGTGCCCGGTCAACACGACCGATCACCCGGTCAACATGCTCGTTTTCCTCTGCCCTCGTGACACCTAAGCTCGCCGTCACCTGACGGCTCTCAGGGAACATCCGTGCTGCAATCCGTCTGCGGATTTCCTCTGCCACGGCCGCCGCTTCCTCATCTTCGGCGTCTTCCAGGAGAATCATAAACTCCTCGCCGCCCCATCTTCCGCCGGTGCATTTCCTTTCCGTCTCCATCTCACGGATGACCGCAGATACACCTTTCAGCACGGCATCGCCTGCATAGTGGCCATACTGATCATTAATGCTCTTGAAATCATCCAGATCCAGCATAATCAGGTGAACCTCTGCCGGATTCTGTGCCATGCGTTCTGCAATCCGCTTCTGAATTTCACCCCGGTTCAGAAGTCCGGTCAGCCGGTCCGTTACAGCCATTGTCGCCAGAATCTGGTTTGCCTCAATGATTTCCT
>CACXHF010000505.1 GCA_902767305.1 uncultured Eubacteriales bacterium | reverse complement strand
TTTCCGGAAATGGAAAAGCTCATCCGATCTTCCGGAAAAGAAGTTCGATGAATGGCTTGACAGCGTGGGCAGCTGGGTGAGCCTTCGGGTTGAAGCAATTATGAACGCAAACCGGCAAAACTACTATCGTGAATGTGCGGCTTTTGTGGCTGCTTACGGAGAGGTCCTTGAATCCAGAGGAAAACCCGGTGAAAAGGAACGAATCATGATGCAGTACAAAAAGGAGTATTCCATGATGCGTGCGTTCCATAATGAAATGCGGCTCTTTCAAACACAGTAAACGTGCCTGGAAAGAGTCCCTCGTTTCCGCAGGCAGAGACCTGAGACAGCACAGGCCGGGCTGTGGATGAGTGAAATTATATCAGAGGCACTTGATTCTGCTGTTCGCACGTGATATCATATGCATGTCAGTACAGTCTGGCAGCGATTGCCGGAATGAATCTGTACAGAACAAAAATGATGGAGGTAAAGTATGAAAAAGATTCTGTCTGTAGCGCTTCTTCTCTGCCTGGCTCTTATGCTTTCTCTGAGCGCCTCTGCTGATACCATCAAGATCGGTATGATTACCGACGTTGCTGGCATCAACGACCAGTCCTTCAACCAGTTTGCATGGGCCGGACTGCAGAACCTTGCTAAGGAAGATCCTTCCTTTGAGGTTCAGTATCTCGAGAGCAAGACCGATGCGGACTACCAGACCAACATCAATACCTTCCTTGATGAGGATTATGATCTGATCATCTGCGTAGGTTACATGCTGGCTGATGCCACAAGGCAGGCTGCCGAGGATAACCCTGACAGAAAGTTCGCGATCGTCGATGATGCCAGCATCGATCTGCCGAACGTTGCATGCCTGACGTTTGCTCAGGAGCAGTGCTCCTATCTGGTAGGCCTGATTGCCGGCTATACCACCAAGACCAAGACCGTCGGTTATATCCAGGGCATGGTATCTGATACCATGAACCTCTTTGGCGTTGGCTTCATCACCGGTGTTCTCGAAGCCTGCCCGGATGCAACTGTTCTCCAGTACAATGCCAACAGCTTCACCGATATTGCAGGTGGAAATACGGCTGCCAAGGATATGATCACCAAGGGTGCTGACGTGATCTACCATGCTGCCGGCGGCACCGGCCAGGGCGCCATGACTGCCTGCCAGGAAGCGGATATCTGGGGTATCGGCGTTGACTCTGACCAGGCTGTTGTTCTCAACAACGACAAGATCATTACCTCTGCTCTGAAGGATACCGGCACTGGCTGTGTGGATATTGCCAAGGCTGTGAAGAACAACTCTTTTGTGGGCGGCAACCATCACTATACACTGCTTGAAGGTGCTGTCGGCTTTGCCACCACCGGCAATCATATTCCGGCGGATGTGCTCGAGAAGGTCGAGGCTGCCAAGACTGCTATCATGGAAGGCAAGATGACTGTGCCGACCAATGTGGCTGATTGCCCTGCTTTCACGCTGGCCAAGTAATTCATTCGGATTGTTCTGAACTGAATACATAAAAAAGGATGCCTCTCTGAAATGGAGAGGCATCCTTTTTTATACAACATAAGCTCCGGCAGCTCCGAGAGAACGGGCGAGTTCCGCGTATGTTTCCGCATATGCGGCATCTGTGGTTTCATCGCCGAGAATCTGCTGAAAACGCTCCCGGACACCGAACGGCCGGTAACGGATGATCTTATAAGCGCAGCGGTCTCCGATATGCCCGGCAACATATCGGACGGTTTCCTCGTTTTCCAGATCGCGGCCCGGAAAGATGAGTGTTCGAACTTCCTGCAGCTTTCCGCAGGTGAGCAGAAAGTCGAGATTTCGCAGAACAGGCTCTGCGGGAAAGGAAGTCAGTTCCTGATGCCATTCCGAGCGGACCGCTTTGACATCCAGCATTACACCGTCGCTGACAGCAAGAAGATCGGGATACCGGGAAAAATCCAGAGAACCGTTGGAATCTATCAGGGCTGTCAGCCCGAGGGCTTTCGTTTCAAGGAACAGTTCCCGGAGAAATTCGTGATAGAGTGTACACTCTCCTCCGGAGGTGGTAATGCCATTGATATACGGACGGCTTCGCCGGATCTGAGTCATGACTTCTTCGACCGTCATAAAGGTGACCCGGGGCGAGGCATCGTGAGGACAGATCCGGATGCAGGTGTCGCATTGAATGCAGGAGGCCGGATCCCAGCGGACCTGTCCATGGGAAAGTGAAAGGGCGCCGGCGGGACAGGAAGAAACGCATTTTCCACAGTTCGCACAGAGATGGATGGTTTCAGGGTTGTGGCAGAACAAGCAGTTAAAAGGACAACCCTGAAAGAAAATGGAGGTCCGGTTCCCCGGACCGTCCACATTGGAAAACGGAATGATTTTATTGACGGGAGCTTTCCTCATGATGCTGCACCCGGCGATCCAGTGCGTGGCCGCCGTCCTGAGCGCCCTTTCCGAAAACGGTAACCTGATTGAGTGACTGCTTGTTCTGACGGAGTTTCTCAATTTCGCTCTTCTTGACCAGATAGCCGGTCACACGGACAACATCATTGTTCTCAAGATAGCCGGAGAAATAACGAAGTCCGTTGGCTAAAGACCCTTTGATAATGGGCAGAATAGCCTCCGGCGTCCGGATGTAGGTTTCCTCAAATTTGAAGATATCGCCGGTGCCGGTGGGGAAATAGGGATGGAATTTCTCGTTGACTTCCAGCTGCTCCAGCATGGTCGGCTCTGCACCGATCGGGATACGGGTTCCCGGGGAATCATCCATTCCATCCGTATCGATGCCGACCTGTGCGTGAAGCCGGTAATGGTGATCATAGGCATCACAGTAGGGTGCCACATGCTTTTCAACCCGCTCCTTGATGGCGTCCATGATCCGCAGCCCCAGAGCGGTTGCCTCGGGATTCATGCCAAAGCCTTTTTTGTTGTCGGTTATTCCCAGCAGGTAATTGCAACACTCGGCGAGGCCGACAACACCGAACATGCCGGTGAAATGCGCCTGATCCACAAAACCTTCTGTCACCAGGAAGTTTGTTTTGAAGAAGCTGGATTCCTCCACGATAAACCGTACCCGCTTGTCCATATACTCAAGCTGCAGATCAATGTAGGCGGGCAGTCTGTTTTCAATGAAATCCTCCGGACTCTTTGCATCAAGAGCGCATTCATAAAGACGCATACGGGGCAGGGTAAAGCCTCCGCCTCCGATGGAAAGGCCGTTGTAGCAGGAGGCAATGGCATAGCGTTCCCCCCATTCGCGGACAAACATCGGATGATTGGCGAAAGAGGGTTTGGCGGTTTTCAGCATGCAGCGGATACAGGCCAGAGCAAAGTCATCGCTGGTTTTTTCCGGATCATAGCGAAGGGTGAGGTTGGGAACAGCCAGCTGCATTTCCTCAGTGAGCTCGAGGAGAAGCCGGCCGGTTACGGTATCCTCCGGACCGATATCAGCGTGAACGAAGGAATCAGTCTGGATCTTGTCAATGCTGCGCAGGAACAGCCGCAGTACCTTTTTGGCATATGACCGGTCCTCCCGCAGCACAAAGGGTTCAAGCAGCTTGTCCAGATCGCCAAGATAAACCGGATAGGCGGTAATGGACGGAACATGACAGTAAAAGATTTCAAGGACGTTAACCGCTTCGAGAAGATCTGCCGGCGGATCAAGCTCAAGGAATTCACATCCTTTTTTGAACAGCAGTTCATAGTCCGGGCAGATGTACCGGGGACGGTAAGGCATGACGCCTTCATTCAGATCGCAGAGTGCGCCTTTTGCTTTGGCGGCATAATAGGCGTCGGAATAGCGGAGCGTTGTATCGGTGCTTTCTCCGAGACGCGCCAGCGCCAGAACCTCCTGACGATAGGTCAGAGTGGGGTCCTTGATAATATTCAATGCAGCGGACAAATTCTATCCCTCCCATGACAGATTTGGACATCAGGTATGAAATGCATAAGCCACAGTGAGAACTGTGGAAGAGGCTTCAGGATAATGAGAAACAATCTCTCAGAAGCATTCTAATTGATTTGCAGAGTCATGTCAAACAGAACTTCTGCATAAATGGAATCAGCCATTTTCAGGCAGCGAAATCCGGCGGAAAGGTATGGATTACTTGTTCCGCGGTTCTTGACGGAGAGCGGATTCAGGAATAGTATAAGCAGAACAATAGAAATAAACAGGAGGTTGACAGAATGGGGAGCATTTTCAAAAATCAGAAGCTGATCAGACGGATGGCAGGAATTCTGCTGACTGCGGCGGTATCTTTCAGTGCTGTACCGGTACAGGCCGGGGCAGCAGAAAAGACGAATGCACCGGAGAAGCTGAAATGCACCGGAATATTTATCGGAAAGGATGTATCTGCCGAGGGCACCAGAATCATTGCACGGTCAGA
>CACXHF010000504.1 GCA_902767305.1 uncultured Eubacteriales bacterium | reverse complement strand
TTTGCCGTAGTCCCGTTCCACCCCTTCGCCGCTGTAATACATAGCCCCCAGGGAATAGCATGCCGAAGCATCGCCCAAGTCCGCCGCCTTCTGATAGTATTCGACGGCTTTGCCAATGTCCTGCTCCACCCCATCGCCGTACTGATAGATGGATGCCAGCATCGTATAGGCATCTGCGAAGCCAAGCTCACCGGATTTCAGATAGTATTCAATGGCCTTGCCGGTGTCCTGTTCCTCGCCCATATCATATTTATACATCGTCCCGATGTTATAGAATGCTTTCGCGTCGCCCAGCTCAGCAGCCATTTGATAGTACTCCAACGCCCTTCCACTATCCTGTTCCACTCCGAAGCCATCTGCGTACAGATTCCCGATGCCTCTCCATCCTTCGGCATTCCCGGCGTCCGCCGCCAGCTGGAAGTATTCCATTGCCTTCCCGTAGTCTTCCGCGTCAAAAGCAGCCCTGCCGGTCTGGAAAAGCTCCTCCGGAGTCATCTCCTCCGCCGGTACTTCAGTCCCGGTGGTTTCCGCTGCCGCAATATCCATGAATGACGCGCCGAAAGCAGTAAAGCACAGGCAAAGACAAAAGCATGCCGCAATCAGTTTTTTCATAACGATATCCTCCTCATATTGTTCAGTGGAAACTTACGAACAGTACGGTGTCTGGCCGATTCAACCGGTCAGGACAGACCGTGGATAAATTCCGTCAGGGCTTCACAGTCATCGAAGTGCTCACAGTCCATAATGATGAAATCCAGTCGACACCTGTATCCAGAGAATAAACCATTTTTCACAAAGGACGGCCTCTTAAAACCGGAATACTGGTAAGGGTGATCAGCAAAGGCAATCGTCGTTCCACTTTGGGAAACCTCCTTCATATGATCATCACCAGATTTTCCGGTCTGGTTTCTTTATCAATCACTGCAAATTCTCTGTGTTATGTTCTATTATGCAGGAAAAAACTCATTCAGGCGCAGCTTTCATGCCAGAATCAATAACACTCGTTCCAGATGACCCCCTGTCGTTCCGACGCTCAGGGTCTGAGGATTAGAACAGAAAAAGGAGCTGTGAAGTTGCAGTACTGAATTTCACAGCTCCCAGACAGCTTGTTATCCCTGGCAATCCGAATAATGCGGGTTAAACCTTTTTTCAGTCAGCCGGTGAGACTGTAAATGATGTGTGAACGGGTTTCAGTTCATCTGTTTTCCCGGCACGTCTTCCAGATGTTTCCGGTCTTCCCCGTCCGGTTCATAGCCGTCATTAGGGGATTTCTGATACCATTCTGCCAGCTGGACATGCAGCCGGAAAACATCGGCTCGAAACTGGATGCCGTGGGCAAAAAGGTGGCCCAGGTCGGGCATCAGCTCACCACAAAGGTGACCATGTCCATCGTGCGTCGGCCGCCGTCTGCGTGAAGACTTTCACTTCCTTCGACGATTCCTTAACGGAAGTTCCGGATTCTGTATATTTGATCGAAACTTCCGCTAACGATTTCCAGGTCTGAACAGTATCTTCCGTTTCCCCATATGTTCCATGAAAGCCGGATCATCTGACGGTGCCTCGTACGGTTTCCGGATAAAAGGTCCTTCATCCCGGAACAGTATTATGCCTCTTTATCTGCCTCTCATGAGAAACGTCATCTTTGCCCGGAGTTCCTCACTGAATCCGTCAAGGTCAGAAAGTCCGATCGCACCTTCCATCAACAGACTTAAGATGTTGTCATCCATCATCGACCGCCGCATATCGGCAACTACACTGACCATTTGCTCATCTTCCTTCAGCCTTTTATCCAGCTTCCAGAACTTTTCTGCGGCAGAACCCGGTCCGGAAAGAAGCTCAATGTATTCACGGTTCAGACGTTCCATGACTGCTTCCTGCCAGTCGGGAAGTTTTTTACGAAACAGTTTCCAGTCGTTTTCATTGAATTGCCTGTCCATTTCAGCACCCCTCTTTTTGTCGAATCCTGTCAGATTTCTCCGACCGCTATGTTCATGCAGTTGCTGCCAAATGGCCTGCTTCCAGGCACAAATGTCCCCTTGTTCAGGATTTCAGATCCGGGGAGAAGACGAACGGATTCTATATG
>CACXHF010000503.1 GCA_902767305.1 uncultured Eubacteriales bacterium | reverse complement strand
TCGGTGGTCGCTATGGAGCAGGTGATGGGAATCGAACCCACGCGATCAGCTTGGGAAGCTGAAGTTCTGCCATTAAACTACACCTGCGGGTCTGTCAACCGCTATTACAGTGCATATTCTATCTGAATCAGAAATGATTGTCAATACTCGGCAATTTATTTTTTCTTTCCGTTCCAGTCAATTTTGCCTCTTTCTGACGGAAAGACAGCACGAAAGCTGTACCTGCAGTTCCTTCGAAAGCAAAAACAGATCCTCCCGCCGGCTGCAGGAGGATCTCCAGTATCCCATCAGACTTCAGTTTTTTCTCGTTGTGGTGTCCACGGCTCCCTTACGTCCTGCCGCATGTGTGTTTCTGGCCTTTTTTCTCGCATGTTCACGGGCATTCGTACGAACTGCTTCGCGCCTTTTCTCCCTCTGCTGGGCACGTCGCTCGTCTTCCCTGGCACTTTCCAGTACAATTCCCTCTGACCGCAGTACCTCCGCCATTTTAAATTTCAGCCGCCACAGTGTATTGTCAATACTCTTAGCTGCCCTCCCAAGCTGTCTGGCTATCTCCTGATAGTTTTTCCCCTCAAGGTACAGGTCATATACCTCTTTTTCCAGCGGGGATAACAGCGGCAGCAGATGTTTTTCAATACTGTCGATATCCTCACGGTCAATCAGCAGTTCCATAGGATCAGTACTCCGGTTTTCTACCAGAGTATCTATCAGTGTCCTGCCCTCGTCTCCTTCAAAAACCGGCGTACTCAGGGAAACATAGCTGTTAAGCGGAATGTGCTTCTGTCTGGCCGTTGCCCGTACAGCCGTCATCACCTGATTCTGAATCCGGAGCTCCGCATACGGGCGGAACGGAATTGAACGTGCCGGATCGTACTCCCGGACTGCCTTGTACAGCCCGATCATCCCCTCCTGCGTTACATCATCCCGGTCCGCTCCTACCAGAAAATACGGCCGGCATTTATGACTGACTGTCTGTTTGTAGTGAAACAGCAGGAAGTCCATGGCCTCAAGATCCCCGCTTTGCGCCAGAGCGACTATTTCCTCATCACTCTTTCCCTCATACCGGCTCTCTTCCATGCTTTACTCCTCTGCCTCTCCCTTTCGCATACGATCGAATATTTCCCGCTGTTCCGGCGTGAGACGGGTCAGCAGATCCCCCCGCGACACAGGAAGCCCAGAACCCCTGCGTTTTCCCTGTGTGCGCACCTGTGACAGTTCCATCAGAAACTCTCTAGAGGAAATCCGGACCGCCCCGCGGCCCATGGTAACCGTCTGTTCCACCGAGTCACTGGTTGCCACCCGTACTTTCCGCCACTTCGGCGCTGCTGCACAGGACGCTTCGATGTAATTATCAGCACTCTCGCCATGTTTGGTAAACACCACCTGAATGCCGTACTGAACACTGCAGGTACTCATAGGGCGATCCGTATAGTGCCCGTCAAACACCACAATAACTTCCTCTCCGGAATATCCGGCATAATCGGCAATCATATGTATCAGACGGTCTCTCGATTCCTCAATCGTCAGATGTTCCCGCTGCGGGACGGTCCACGCTCCGATCACGTTATATCCGTCCACCAGAAGAAGCGGTTTCACTTGCCACCTCGTTTTTCGGCAATGGCAAAGAGAATTATGCCTGCAGCAACAGAGGCATTGAGTGAGTCGATCTTCCCGTAAAGCGGAATAGTTACCATATCGTCGCAGTGCTCAGAGACCAGTTTGGAAATACCTTCGCCCTCAGACCCGATAACCAGCACAACCGGCCCGGAATAATCGGCATTCCGGTAATTTTTTCCATTCATGCTCGTTCCAAACACCCAGCATCCCTCTTTTTTGAGGGTCTCAAGGGTTCTCGAAAGGTTTGTTTCACGTACCACAGGTATATGTTCCACCGCACCGGCACTGGCCTTTACGGCAGAAGGCGTCAGTCCCACCGCTCTGCGGGACGGAATGATCACACCATGTGCCCCCGCGCATTCCGCACTGCGGATGACGGCACCCAGATTATGCGGATCCGTAATGCCATCCAGCATCACGATAAACGGTTCCTGCTTCCGTTCCGCCGCAAGTGCAAAAATATCCTCCAACGTATGGTAGGCATAAGCCGAAACAACCGCGATCATTCCCTGATGATTTGGAGCCATGGCATCCAGTCGGGCTCTGTCTACTTCCTGAATAACCACATGCTGTTCCCGGGCCATTGCAACAATTTCCCTGGCAGACCCCATCAGCTCTCCCTTTGCCACCAGCAGCTTTTCCATATCCCGTCCGGTCTTCAGTGCCTCCCGAATAGGGTTACGGCCGACCAGCAGATTCTCCGCTTCCTGTTCATGCATCTGTGCCGGTTCATGAACTCCGCGCTCCACCGAGCGCCGTTCTTCCCATCCATATATTTCCTGTGAATTCGGCCGATATCCGTCCTTTCTGGAAGTGCCGCTCTCATTCTTTCCTCTGTACGTCTCGCGATGCGGCATTCCACGGCTGCTTTCCTCGTACCCGTTCCGTTCCTGTCTCGGCCCTCTGCCCATTCCTTTTCCATGACTGTCCGGCTCATGTTTCTGCCAGGTTTTTTCCGTTCGTTCCCCCGACGGACGCCAGGCACCTTTTACAGGTTTTTTTTCGTCGTCCTTCACCATGTCTCTCTGAGGACGATGCGTTTTTTCGTCGTCCCGCCAGTCATTTCTGGGATCTTTCTTTTTACCGGTCATCTTGTCATAAAATGCCACATTCTCACGTCCTCTCATTTCCAGTTTTACCTGCTCCGGTGTACAGATCCACCGGCCGCAGATTATTGACCCGTTTTTCCATCCCTGCCTGCAGCCGCCCGGGCCCTCATCTTCTCTGCCTGTCCGCAGCTGTTTTTCCCCTCCGGACATGCTCCCCTCACGCAGGCAGGTCCTGCCTTCGCAAACAGTACGGGAGCCGCTCTGCGGCAGCATTCGAGCATTTGCCATGCCATCTCACGAATTTCCCACTGTGCGCGGCCGCAGCAGCGGAGCGTAAAAAAATGGGACAATTCCCGGGCATTCATCGTGACTACCAGGCGCGTTGCAGCGGCATTTGGCAGAACAAAGCGTGCATCCTCATTGGAGGACTGCCCGTTTCCCCCAAGTGCCGTCTGCCATTCACAGTACCAGGCATGCATCATTTCCATCTGCTCAGCATACCGCCGGCAGGCTTCCTCACCAAGTGCCGCTATACTGGGCGGAACCACATAATCAAACGTCTTTTCCATCGAAACGTATCGCTGGCTCTGAACAGAAAAAGAAGCAATTCTGTGCCGTGTGAGCTGTGCCAGAAGTGCACGGCTGACGCCTTCAATCAGAAAAGAAAAGCTGGCATGTTCCGCCACTGAAAGATGACCTCTGCCCATGACTCCCTCAAGAAATGCACCCTGGTCTTCGATTTCAACCCGATTCAGGAGCGTATCAAGATCCATTCCTGAATAACACATTCTGGCTGCCAGTGCCGTCAGCTTATCCGGATCCGGTGTCATCGCCAGAAGTTTCACTTTTAACTGTGCTTCCCCCATAATTCCTCCGTCTCATGCAATGCCTTTCCCATCAGGTAAAGAAGGCGTTCCATGTTCTTTTTGACATACAACATCCCCCAAAGGGCTTCAAGACCTGTGGCTGATCCGTAATCCGCCGCCGTCGAATGCTTCGGTGGTGCATGCTTGGACTGTGCATTCCGTCCTTTTCGGACAATATCCTGTTCCTCCTCCGTCAGTTCACCCGCAATAGCCTCAAGCATAGCCCTCTGCGCACCGGCACTGACCATGCGGGTTGCCATCCGGTGCATCGCCCCTACCTGTCTGCCTGACGTCAGCAAAAAAGACCGGACATACAGGTCATGCAGCGTATCTCCCAGATAAGCCAGCTGCAGGGCATTGAACGCACGGACGTCGCCAAACGAAAAGCCAGGATCAAACACTTCCACCGGAAGATGATTCACCTTCGGAAGCCTCCCTTTATTTTATTTCATAAAAATCCATGTTTAGTATACCATCAAAGCCGGACTTATTAAAGCCGCTTTTCTCTTTTTTCGAAACTTTCAGTTTCTATCTGAAAAGCATTAGCTGCAGTTTCTGCCTGCAGCTAATCCGATGATTATCCCTGTATATTCCCGTCCTGCGTCAGGCAGACCGGCTCCCCGTGCTTCGGCCTCAGGCACATCACCTGTCCCGGGTACTTGGCATCGAGATAATCCGCAAATGCGCATGGATCCCCCGGATTATCCCGGAACATATCCCAGTGTCCCGGAATCACTGTCCGCGGCTGCAGTTCTCCGGTCAGGTCTGCCGCCTCCTGATACGTCATGTTGCCGATGCAGTTTCTCCTGTATCGTTCACCATCCCGCCCGTTGATCGGCAGCAATGCCACATCCACCGGGCCAAATGCTTTCAGTGCCGGCAGCATTCCCTCATATCGGAGGGTATCCCCTGCATGATAGATACGAAGACCGTTTCCTTCTATAATATACTGAAGACTTGGAACCAGGCCCGTTGCCGGGTCCCGGTCAATGAACTCATGCGCTGCCGCCAGTGCATGTATGGTAATCGGACCAACTTTGCATGATTCACCGTCATTCAGTCCTCTCGTGCGCTCTGCTGCGACGCCATCCTGAAGTACTTCCTGCTCATGCGCTCTCGGATAAATGAACAGTGCATCCGGACATTGTCTGGCCCAAAGCCGCCACGATTCATGGTCCATATGATCCAGATGATTGTGCGTGCCCAGGAACGCATCAATCCCCCTTACCTCTTCTGCAGGTACCAGAGGCATCACCTGCCGCCGGGGATCCGGAGAAGCATAATAATCGATGCAGAGAACCGTATCCCCCATCTTTACTGCAAAACCCATCTGTCCAAGCCACCACAGAACCGCCGTTCCCTCTCCAGTCGGCTTTTCCAAGACCTTTTTCAAAAATGCGTTCATTGTTTTCTCCGTTCTGCCGGTATATGCCGGCTTTTTTTAATTCAGGGTTGACTTGCCCTTCTGATTATCCGAAAATGATGATACCAGGACAGACGATAAAATAAATACGAACTAAAGCAATGCAAAATATCCATAAGGAGAAATACACCATGTATGATTTTTCACACCGCCAGGCACCATCACGCCTGCATATTCTGAATCCGGATGGCACTCCTGCCGTCCGACGTTCAGTCTCAGTCGACCAGATCTCACATGCATTCCTGTTTGGATGTGGTGCCTTTGATGCTGTCGAACTAATGAAAACACAGGAAGAGGAAAAGAAAGCGCTTCTCCGTGAACGGCTTCAGAAATGGCTGGCCCTGTTTAATTACGGAACGCTTCCTTTCTATTGGGGACGTTATGAGCCTGTCGAAGGAAACACAGCCTTCGAGGAAACCATGAAAGCAGCCGCTTGGCTGCAGAGCCTCGGTGTAAAGGTAAAAGGACATCCGCTCTGCTGGCATACCGTCTGTGCTCCATGGCTGCTGAAATATGACAACCGTGAAATTCTGTCCCGCCAGATTAAACGGATTCGCCGGGAGGTGACCGCCTACCGCGGGGTCATTGACATGTGGGACGTCATCAACGAGGTTGTCATCATGCCGGTGTTTGACCGTTACGACAACGCCGTCACCCGTATCTGCAAAGACATAGGACGCATCCAACTGGTCAAAGAAGTATTTGCTGCCGCCCGTGAGAGCAACCCAAATGCTGTGCTGCTTATCAATGACTTCAATACCAGTGAAGCCTACGAAATTCTCCTTGAAGGCCTCCTTGAGGCAAACGTGCCGATCAGTGCCATCGGAATTCAAAGTCACCAGCACCAGGGTTACTGGGGAGCCGAAAAGCTGCAGCAGGTTCTCTGCCGCTTCTCGCCGCTCGGACTTCCAATCCACTTTACCGAAAACACCCTCATTTCCGGCGAGCTCATGCCTCCTGAAATCGTCGATCTCAATGACTGGCAGGTCAACCGCTGGCCCAGTACCCCTGAGGGAGAAATCCGTCAGGCAAAGGAGATCACGGAAATGTATTCCATCCTGTTTGCCCATCCTCTGGTTGAAGCCATAACCACCTGGGATTTCAATGACGGCTGCTGGCTGGGTGCCCCCTCCGGTTTTGTCCGTCAGGACAACAGCGAGAAGCCTTCCTTTGCAGCTCTTCACAGGCTCATCCACGACACCTGGGAAACACACGAAACCCTGATCACCGATGATAACGGCAATCTGACCTTCACCGGCTATCGGGGTGGATATACCCTGAAAACGGATTCCGGCACCACTGAATTCCGTCTGGACGGCCCTCTGGATACCGTCCTCACTGTCCATCCGTAAGCAGGATCGATCCTGCCGTGAAATATCAGATAAATATACAGAAACGCCGCTGCACAGGCAGCGGCGTTTCTGTACATCCGAATTAAATCTGTTACAGATCAGTAACCAAGCAGGTTAGGCAGGAAAGCCGTCAGCTGCGGCCAGACACTGATCGCGATCAGAACGATGACATTACAGATGACATACGGCGCAGCACCCTTGAAAATCTCAATGATCGGCATGCGGTTGATTTTGTTGCACGCATTGAGACACATGCCCACAGGCGGCGTGACCAGACCAATCGCAAGGCCTGTAATCATCATGGCACCAAACTGAAGAGCAGAGAAACCGTAATGCTGCATCACCGGCAGCATGATCGGCGTCAGCAGAAGAATGGCCGGACTGACATCAATAAACGTACCGATCACCAGGATCAGCACATCGAACATCAGTGCAATGCCAATGCTGGACACATTCATGCTGAGGAAGAAGTTTGCCACGATATCCGGGACCTTCTGAATCGTCAGAATCCAGGTAAAAATCTGCGTAAATCCGATGATAATCATGACAGACGAGGAGGAAATGAGCGTCTTCTTCAGCGCATTCCATATATCTTTCCATGTCAGTTCCCGATAAAGGAAGAAACCGACCAATGCACTGTAAAGCACCGCAACGCCGGCGCTCTCACTCGCCGTGCAGACACCGCCGGAAACACAGACGATGATAAAGATCGGCATGAGCAGTGCAGGAATACCGGACAGAATGGCATGCCAGAAGCGTTTGGAAGAAAACGGTTCACGGGCCGGATGCCAGCCATTTTTATGGCTGAACCAGAATACCAGAATCAGCTGAGTCAGACCGATCAGAATTCCGGGAACGGCACCTGCCATAAAAAGTGCTCCGATGGATGCTCCAGAGACCATGGCATAAACCACCATCGGGGTGGACGGAGGAATAATCATGCCCATTGTCGAGGACGCTACCGTAATGCCGGCTGAGGCACTCTTCGGATAGCCCTTCTCTTCCATTGCAGGAATCAGAATACTCCCCAATGCAGAGGTATCTGCAACAGAAGAGCCGGAGATGCCGCCGAAAATCATCGAAGCAACAATGTTTACTTCGCCGAGGCCGCCGTGGATAGGCCGCAGAATCTCCATGCAGAAATCGATTATCCGCTTCGTAATGCCGCCGGTATTCATTAATTCGCCGGCCAGCATGAACAGCGGCATTGCAATCATCAGTTCACTGTAGACACCATTCCATATACGCTGCGGCATCATGGAAAGGAACGCCGGCTGCGCTGCCGAAAGATAGGTAATGCATGATGCGCCGATAGCGAAGGCCAGAGGCACTCCGATGGCCGCAAATACGATCAGACCGATCAAAAGAAATACGATCGCCATAAAGCAGTGTTCTCCTCCTTCAGATTTGTTTGTCCACTAATGGTTCATCTTTCGGCTCGAATGCCGAAAGCGGCGCCTTGACGGCTTCAATTGCCTTTATAATGATACACAATGCACAGATGACACCGCACAGCGGCATAATTCCGTACATATAAAACATTGGAATTTCCATTCCCTGGCTGATCTGTTTGCCCATCTTCATCGCATACAGCCAGGAATAGTGGATAAAAAGACAGTCAACCACCAGCATGACCACATAGTTGAATACTGCAACCCAACGCTTGATGGAAGGTTTGATATGATCGTAAAGCATGTTAATGCTGACATGCTCACCGCGCAGCACGTTGAGGCCCAGTGCCCAGAATGTAGTAAACGCAAATAAGGTAACATTAAATTCCGACAATTCTTTCCAGCTCAGAGAAAAACAATAACGCATGATTACCGTAAAGATGACAAGCACAGCCAGCAGTCCCATTGCCGCCGCACCGATTCCAAAGTAAACCTTTTCGATTATGGAACCGATTTTTTTCACAATCGTTCCCCCTTTTCAAACTTAAAACGGACCGAGGCCGAAGCCCCGACCCGTTTCAGATCACTGTGGAAAGCTTATTTTGCTGCTTCAACAATTGCCAGCATCTCATTCAGCTCATCCTGCGTGCAGATGCCCTCTTTGACAACCTGCTCATAAACTACCTTGCAGGCATCCTGGAAGGCCTTGAGTTCTTCTTCAGTCGGTACATAAACCTCAGCACCGCTGTCGATGATCACCTGCTTGGCCGCCTCACTGTTCTGATCGATCAGCTGATCGTTGTAAGCACCCATCTCGGTTGCACACTCGGCGATGATCGTACGGAACTCTTCAGGAAGGGCATTCCACCAGTCAGCATTTACATAGAACGGATCCGGGTGGAACTGATAGTTCACCTGAGTAAAATATTTCTGAACTTCGTAGAACTTCATGCCTTCTACGTTGACCCAGGGATTCTCCTGACCATCAGCGATGCCGGTCTTGAGGCCCATGTACAGATCAGCATAAGGAACGGTAGTCGTAGTGGCACCCAGCGCGATGAAGGTCATATCAATCGTCTTCATGCCGTTGGTACGCATCTTGAGTCCCGCCAGATCTTCAGGCTTTGTGATCGGATGCTTGTTGTTGGAGAACTGACGATAGCCGCCGGCATCACACAGATTGATGATCACCGTACCTGTCGTTGATTCCGCCTCTGCGCAGACCTTCTTGGCCAGATCGCTCTGCAGAAGAGCAGTAACCTGTGCACGGTTCTGAGTGAGGAAGGGCAGGGTAAACATCAGAAGACGGGGGCTGAAGTCGAACTGACCGCCGCGCATGCCCTGAATGACACCGCCGACAACCTGCTCCAGCATTTCCTTTTCAGTTCCAAGCTGACCATTGCCGAAAACGGTCACCTTAACATGGCCATTGGTCTTCTCCTCAACGTCTGCTGCGAACTTGTCCATGGAAACATCCCGCGGATTTCCTTTCGGCTGAGCATGGGCAACCGTCATTTCAAAATTACCAAGAGATGCAAACGGATCCTCTGCCATGGCTACTGCACAGGCCAGAAGCATCATCGCTGCCAGAACGACAGCCAACAGTTTCTTCATGTGTATGTTCCTCCTTTTTTTACGCAGCACTGCCGCGCTTCTTGTATACATGATATCATGAGCCTTCTGTCCTTTCAAGCCCCTTTTCTCTGATTTTGCAAAAAAAAGTTCTCTCAATCCAAGCTGTAAGCTTCTCTTCAGATTTTTACGCTCCCCATCTTTTCCCGGAAACATTTCCGTTCCATTTTCCCACACGATCTGCCCTGAAACAATTTTATCAGCTTGTATACAAGTTATTGACTTTCTGTTTTCAATCTCGTATGATTACAACAAACGCAGTTTCCACAAAAAGAGAGGGAGGTATTCTCATGGCATCTGACAGTCCACAGGATCACGATCAGCAGTATCAGACACTGGAATCGGAAATACTTCGGTTTGTCCGCAAGCCAGGGGAGACGATCAGCGAAAGCTTCCTCTGTCAGCGTTTCGGTCTCTCCCGGACGCCTGTCCGCAGCCTTCTTCAGCGCCTTCAGTCAAACGGCCTCATTCGGATCGAGCCCAAACGTGGAAGCCTTGTTACAAAACTGGACCTGAATATCATCAATCAGCTTATCTATGAACGTTTCGCCGTTGAAACCATGGTTCTACGGGATTATATTTCCACATGCAATCCCACAGACGTAGAGCGTGTCCGTTTTCTGTATTATCAGATGAAGGAAACCGCGGAGCCATATTTCACTCAGCGCGATGCTTTTGACACATCCCGCTTCCTCTCTGCCGATCTGAACATGCACAGCGAATGGTTCCGGCGAATGAACCTCGAGTATCTGTGGCAGCGGCTCAGCAGTCCGCAGTCAAGCTATACCCGGTTCTGTATGCTGGACATTCTTTCCGGTAACAATGTACCGGATGTTCTCTCTGAGCACGAGCAGCTTCTCCACCTGATTGAGAATGGAAATGCCGCGGACATTGAGCCGCTCCTTCGTCGTCATCTGTACGGCGGCATACGACGCCTTGGTCCTCATATCTACACGTCCTTTGTTGACTATTTTGAACCGTTCGGAGGTGATGACCACGCAGCGCCTAAAGAAACGTAAGCCTGGAACAGTCCTGCTGCATACATTCCCGGTTGCAAAATACCTGGGGCTTCTTCTGATCTCCCTGAATATCGGTCAGTTGCCTCAAAGGACCTGGCTTCTGCCCGGCATCTACGGTTCAAGACAGTTTTTTCTGCTCTGGACCATACTTTTCCTTTGTCTTTCCCTGCTGGCTGACCGGCATGCCCAGACTGAGCAAAATCGCGATCAGGAAAAAGGTCAGTCTCTGAATCTGCTGTCCTTTCTGGCTCTGGCTGTACCGGGTCTCCTCCTCCTGGACGCCCTTTCCATCGTTCATCTTTATCTGAGCTGGTATTTTGCCGGAGCAGTTCTTCTGAGTCCTCCTCCTGCGGGAACTGTCTGTATGGCCATCGGATGCGTGCTGTGGATCTACGGACAAGCCATGTCCCGCATTCCCTTTGGCAGCATCTGGGGAATTCGTACAGCAAAATCACTTGCCTCAGAGACAAACTGGAGACTGACGCATCTCATGGGACGACGCATTTTCTGTTTTTTCTCCTTCCTGTTCTTTTTTACAGGTTTTCTGTTTCTTTCGTTTTTGTGATCTCACAGCACCTGATGCTCGCTTTTTTCTATCCTGCAATATAAAGCCGGGAGTCGATAATAATACGACCCCCGGCTTTTAATCATAAGCAGTAACATCATTTGTTCATATCATGTACCGCACATTTTCAGACGATAAACAGATTCCCATAGTAAACCACAGGCAGAAGCAGACAGATGGATATCTTCCTTAAGTTACATCTTCTACTTTCTCTATTTCCGGCAGATCAATCCGTCTGCATTTTTGCAGTCCGCCGGCAAACGTCCCGGATCTATCATCTGTCCTCACGGAAATAGCTCAGACCCAGACTGGCCGGCGGCTGATTTTCCCGCTTGTTCCGTACGCTCGTGATGATCAGTACCAGAATCGTTACCACGTAAGGAAGCATTCTGAGCACGGGTTTCATTGCCATTGTTACAGTAATGCCCGGAATGTTCGTGATAAAACTTGAACAGGAAAACAGAAAACCGAAGACCGTAGATCCAATGATCGTCATCGGAGGACGCCACAGGGCAAAGATAACCAGGGCGATACTCAGCCATCCGAAAGCCTCAAGACTCAGATAGGCTTCCTGAGATGCCATATAGTCAACAATGTAGTAGAATCCGCCCAGACCGGCAATTCCACTGCCAATACAGGTGGCTATGTACTTATAACGAATGACGTTGATTCCAACAGCATCTGCAGTGCCGGGTTTTTCTCCGATTGCCCGAAGATTCAGGCCGACTCTGGTTTTTGAGAGCACATATCCTGCAATCAGCGCAATTACAATTGCCAGAAAGAACAGAATTCCCAGAGTCTGCAGGCTGTCCTGTCTGCCGGCAAACGGCCAGCGGTAATACTCCTTTGGACCCACCAGGTAAACTGTCGCATCCAGCTTGATCATGATGACCTTCATCAGACCGACACCGAAGGTAGTCAGAGCCAGTCCGGTCACATTCTGATTTGCGCGCAGGCTGACAGTCAGGAATGAATAGATGAAGCCGCACAACATGGAGAAAAGAACTGCGCCAAGAATTCCAAGAATAACAATCATAGTCGGCGGCAGGCCGATCTTTCCGACCATGTTCAGGACCAGGCATCCGCCTGCTCCCCCCATACACATGATTCCGGGAATTCCCAGGTTCAGGTGGCCTGCCTTTTCGGTCAGTATTTCACCCGTCGAACCATAAATAAACGTTGCTCCGAAAGCAAGAGAGTCGATCAGAAAATTCAGCCAGATATTCATTTGACCGCCTCCTTTTCCTTCCTGATAAAGTGAATCTTATAGTCGATGAAAAATTCGCTACCGATGATAAAGAACAAAATGATGCCTACTATTACATTCGGCAGTGCGCCGGATACATCAAAATCCTGGCTGATCTGTGCAGCTCCCTGGTTCAGCAGCTGAATCAGACCTGCCGTCAGAATCATCGTCAGCGGATTGAACTTGGCCAGCCAGCTGACCATGATCGCCGTGAAACCCTGACCTCCTGCAGACTGGGTACTGACAGAAAGATCCAGACCTGCGCCAATTAGGTATCCAGCCAGTCCGCAAAGTGCACCGCTGAGAATCATGGTACGAACGATGACCTTTTTGTCACTGATTCCAACATACTGCGCAGTCCTCACACTCTCTCCGACTACGCTGATTTCATATCCTTGTTTCGTATAATTCAGATAGATATACAGTAAAAGCGTCAGTCCCAGGACAATCAGGATAATCAGCAGGTAACTGTTTCCGATCGTCGGTAATTTACCCGTCTTCATCTGTGGAAGGACGCCGGAACCGCTCTTGACCCAGACTTCCAGACAGAACGCCACCAGATAGGTTGCAACATAGTTCATCATCAGTGTGAACAGTGTTTCATTTGTTCCCCATTTGGCCTTGCAGACTGCAGGAAGCAGTCCCCACAGAGCACCTGCCGCAAGAGAGGCCAGCAGCATCAGAATCAGCAGGAGATATTCCGGAATAGTCCCCCCAAGATAAAAATCCACTGCTATACAGGCCAGTACGCCTACCAGAGTCTGTCCCTCTCCGCCTGTATTCCAGAAATGCATCCGGAATGCCGGCGTCAGCGCCAGCGCAATACACAGAAGAATGGCGATATTCTTCAGAAATTTCCAGAATTTACGGGATGTTCCGAACGCCCCTTTGATGAAGGCGTAATAAAAATCCCCGATGCGATCCGGGCGCTGCTGCAGTTTCTCGATCAGCAGAAAAGCTACTACCCCGCAAACCAGCATTCCAAGTAAAACTGCAGCCAGCCGAATTCCCCATGCCTGTATCCAGGAAATGGAGTAGCGCCGGCTCAGATGGAAAAGAGGTTCTTTCGTCTCCCTGGACCGTTTATCCCTCATCTGTCAGTTTTCTCCTTCCTGTACTCTGTTTTTGTCATCAGCAGACCGACTTCTTCTTTGGTTGTCGTTCTAGCATCCACAATTCCACTGACTGCACCACCGTTCATGACCAGAATACGGTCACTGAGTGCCAGAAGCACATCCAGATCTTCTCCTACAAAAATCACGGCAAC
>CACXHF010000502.1 GCA_902767305.1 uncultured Eubacteriales bacterium | reverse complement strand
ATGCACTGGGTAATATGTATAACGCCATGTATGCCCGCAGAATGAGCAGTGAATTGGACGTGGACGCGCAAATCGGAAGCGGAAAACTCACCGAAATCAATGACTGGATGCAGAAGCATGTTTTTGCCCGGGCAGATCTGGAAAGTCCACAGGAGTGGATTGAGCGAATCTGCGGTCGTCCGTTCACACCGGACGATTTTCTGGATTATCTGGATGAGAAGTATTCGGCATTATATGATCTGAAATAATCTCAATACCTGAAAGGAATCTTTTATTAATGAGTACCCGCTTCAACCGCCGTACATTCGACCTTGCCTTTATCAAAACCGTGCCTGTAATGGCAGAATATATCGTCCTTGGAATGGGATTTGGCATTCTGCTGGCAGGAAACGGATACGGTCCACTGTGGGCTTTTTTGATGAGTGCTCTGATTTATGCAGGATCCATGCAGTATGTGGGGGTTGGTCTGATTGCGGGTGGAGCATCATTGCTCAGCACCTTTATGACAACCCTGATTTTCAATGCCCGACATCTGTTCTACAGTATTTCCATGATAGATCTGTACGGCGATGCCGGACGAAAAAAACGTATATGATTTTTGCTTTGACGGATGAGACATACTCACTGCTTTGTGATGGACAGACTCCGGAGAATATTGATCCACAGACTTACCGTTTTCTGGTCTCTCTGCTTAATCAAATCTACTGGATTCTGGGCAGTGTTGCAGGAAGCTTCCTTGGAGGCGTGCTGCCCTTTGACACAACGGGAATTGATTTTTCTATGACAGCACTGTTTGTAACGACTTTTGTCGAACAGTGGACATCGACCAGAGATCATCTTTCTGCGCTTACCGGAGTTGGTGCATCTGTTCTTTCCCTCAAGCTGTTCGGTCCGGATCGTTTTCTGATCCCGGCTATGCTGATGATTACAGTCGTTCTGTTGGCTGTTCATTGGTTACGGGGAAGGAGGAATGAATGATGCATGCGCTTTTGCTTGTCCTTGCAATGGCCGCCGGAACGGTACTCCTTCGTTTTCTGCCGTTTGGTGTTTTTCGCAGCTCAGACAGAAGACCGAAGATTGTCACGTATCTGGGGCAGACTTTGCCTCCGGCAGCTATCGGGATGCTTTGTGTATACTGTCTGAGAAATGTCAGGATAAACGGATCGGGACATGGGATTCCGGAGATTATCGCATGCCTTCTTGTAGCAGTTCTTCAAGTTAAATGGCATAATGCACTTCTGAGTATTCTGACAGGTACAGCTTTTTATATGGGTGTCATTCAGATGACTGCATAGACAGAGATATCGATCAGAGGATGAGTGCTGGCTGCCGGAGAAGCTGAGAGGTTCTGGAAAGAGAGAAAATTGTAGTGATTAGACTAGTTGCACTTGACATGGATGGGACACTGCTTAATTCGCGGAAGGAGCTCCCGCCGGATTTTCTTCCATGGGTACAGGAACATCCTGGAATCCTGACAGTGATTGGCAGTGGACGCCAGTACGGAGGACTCAAAGAAGTTTTCGGTACGGTATTACCTCAGATGATCTTCCTGGGTGATAACGGAGCTATGGTTTATCAGGAAGATCGTCTTCTATTTACGCAGCCGATGGCTTTTGAACATGCACGTGAGTGTTTGGAATTTATATCCCTTTTTTCAGGAATAGTACCGGTGGTCTCATCCGCTGGAACAGCTTATGTACTGGAACAGCAGGATCCGGTATGGCGCGAAATACACAGGTTTTATGCACAACTGACAGTTTGCCAGGATCTCACAGAAGCGGCCAGAAAGGATCCGGTGGCTAAAATTGCGCTGTACCTGCCGGATGGAAATGCAGAGACCTTTGCGCGAAATCTGGAAAGTGCACATCTTCCAGTCTGTTATGCTGTTTCAGGGAAGGACTGGATTGATCTCATGGAACCCGGGGTTAACAAAGGAACCGCGCTCAGAGAACTCATGAGGCGGTTAGGAATAGTCCGAGAGGAATGTATGGCTTTCGGGGACTATATGAATGACATTGAAATGCTTGAAAATGCCGGATTCAGTTTCGCCATGGGGAATGCGATTCGGGAGGTAAAGCGTGTGTGTCGGTATGAGACAGCTGCAAATGATGAAGACGGTGTAATGAAGATACTGCGATTGACCGATCCGGATGGAAATCTGTTCATGGAAACCAGAGAGGAAGAAAACGGAAGATGAACTATTCGATTTTTTCACTGGACTTCTGGATGCAGCAGTTTCAGAACTATGCAGGTTTAGGAATGATTGCGCCTGTTTTGCTGGCAGCACTTGAAGCCCTGATTCCGCCTCTTCCACTGGTGGCTATTGTGACACTGAATATTGCTGCGTATGGCACAGTTAAAGGTATACTGGCTTCATGGGCAGGTACCTGCATTGGCTGTACAGTGGTGTTTTTCTTTATGCGTCTGGTATTTTGCCGGCTGATCAGGCGTGCAGAAACCCGTTCTGAGAAAGTGCGGAAAGCAGAACACTGGGTGGAAACGGTTCGGGTTCCGGCATTGTTTACAATTCTGATAATGCCATTTACACCATCTGCATTTATGAACTTTGCTTTCGGTGTAGCAGATTATTCGGCAAAGCGTTATCTTCTGACACTGTATGTGGCAAAACTGATCATGATCTCACTCCTGGGGTTGTTCGGAGAAAGTTTTGTGAGAGCATTTGAGAATCCTGTTATGTTTATTCTTTCAATTGTGATTATAGTTATCCTGTATATTCTTTCACGAAAGATCTCAGAAAAACATCAGCTGGAATAAGTGTGCATGATGCAGGAGGGAGTAATCGAAATTGGAAAGCATATATGGTTCGAAGGAACCGATGATGAGAGCTATTCTGGACCGGCTGCTGCAACAGATTGAAAAGATACGGAAGAACCTTGAAGTACAGGTTGGAATGGATCCTGTGGATCATGTGCTCAGCCGAATCAAAAATGAGGAAAGTATGCGCGAAAAATGCCGCAGAAAGAATCTTCCTGAAACGGTGGAATCTGCCACGCAGCGGATCTATGATGCTATCGGCATCCGGGTAGTCTGCAGTTTTCTTAATGATGTGTATCTTTTCAGAAAAAGAATTATGGAGCTTCCGGATATTCGAATTGTGGAGGAAAAGGACTATATCCGTAAGGCAAAGCCGAACGGATATCGGAGTCTTCACATGATTCTTCAGGTCCCCGAAGGCTTCTATGTAGAAATTCAACTGAGAACCATTTCAATGGATACATGGGCGGCACTTGAACATCAGCTGAAATACAAAAAGGAGTTGGGAGGTAGTGCTGCTCTGATTGTGGAGGAATTGAGACGCTGCGCTAATGAGCTTGCGTCGACTGATGTTTCCATGCAGACGATACGTGATATGATTATGGAGGAGAGATGAATTGAAAATACTTCTTGCAGAGGATACGCGTGACCTGAATCGTGTATTGACTGTGGCACTTGAACATGAGGGATTTGATGTGGATTCATCTTTCGATGGAGAGGAAGCACTGGAATATCTAAAAAGAAACGGTTATGATCTTCTGATTCTGGATATCATGATGCCGAAAAAGAACGGAATTGAGGTATTGAGAGAAGTCAGGTCCTATGACAATATGACGCCGGTTCTTCTTCTAACGGCTAAAGCGGAGGTGGATGACCGTGTGGCAGGGCTTGATGCAGGGGCGGATGATTATCTGCCTAAGCCGTTTGCCATGAAGGAACTGATGGCACGGGTTCGTGCGTTAACAAGACGGAAAACGGTTTATCTTGAAAAAACGCTTCGGTACGGCGATTTCGCTCTGGATGAGGAGAGGTTTGAACTGACCTGCGAGAATTCTGTTCATCTTTCTGTCAAAGAATTTGAGATGCTCCAGGTTTTGGTGAGAAATGCTGGGCACCGGGTAGATACGGATTTCCTGATGGCGCATATCTGGAACGGAGTTGAGGGAGCAAGTCCGGAGATGGTCTGGCTGTATATCTCTTATCTTCGTGGAAAACTGGATGCAGTAGCCTCGAAAATCACGATCAGCGGTGAAAAGAATGGAAGTTATATGCTGGAGGAACTATGAGTGAGGGAACGATTCGGAAATTGAGATTGAATTTCATTCGCTCAGCCATGGTAACAATGGTCAGTGTTATGCTGGGAATTTCCGGATTAATATTTTTAACCAATGCATGGCTGACTCGTCAGACCATTCGAAATATTCTGGATTATCTGATTGAGAATGACGGTCGGATCATTCCTGCTGAGACGATGAACAATGGTGAAGAGATCTATGATTATTCGATTCTCCATTTCCTAGGAGAGATGATAAATAATGAGGACAGCAGTCTTTACAAGTCACCGGAATTTCGTTTTACCACCCGTTATTTTGCAGTTAAGTTTGATGCGGATGAAAAACTGGTTGATATTCTGGATAACCATATTGCCAGTGTAACAGAGGAGGAAGCAGAACATTACGGACGGGACGCACTGAAACGACGGCGTAAATTCGGACGATACAAATCGTATTACTACCAGGTTGGAAAAAAGGATGACGGTTCTGCCATCGTGGTTTTCCTGGACAGCTGGATTCAGGTACGGGCTAACGATCGTCTTCTCTACTCTGTTTTCATTATGATCGGCTTTGGTGTGATAGTAACATTTCTTATTGTCTGGTTTTTCTCAAGCAAGGCTATCCGCGCGGAAATCAAGAATGCTGAACTGCAGAAGCAGTTTATCACAGATGCCAGTCATGAACTGAAGACACCACTGGCGGTTATCAAAGCCAATACAGAAATGCAGGAGATGCTGGAAGGAGAAACAGAGTGGACGCAGAGTACTCTGCGTCAGGTGGAACGCCTCAGCGGACTGATTGCCAATCTGGTGATGATTACCAAAACGCAGGAAAGAGAGAATGGAAATCGGACAGAAACCAATGTAACGCTGGCTGTTCTGGAAACCATTCAGACATTTATGCCGGTAGCTGCAAATGAGCATAAGACGCTGACACAGTCCATCGAGGAAAAGGTTACAATGAAGGCGGTAGAGAGCGAAATACGCCAGTTGACATCACTGCTTCTTGATAATGCAATCAAGTATTGTGATCCCGAAGGATTAGTACAGGTAACCCTTCAGAGACGTGGAAAAAGCGTTACGCTGGTAGTTGCAAATGATTATAAGGAAGGCAAGGATGTGGATTATAACCTGTTCTTTGAACGGTTCTATCGTAAGGATGAGTCACATAATGCAGATCACGGCGGGTATGGAATCGGTTTGTCTATTGCTGAAAATCTGGTAGAGCATTATAAAGGCTCATTGACAGCAAAATGGAACAATGGATTGATTTATTTTACGGCTGTTCTGAAGGAATAGACACAGAAAAGCACACCCTCCTTTCAGGAAGGTGTGTACCAAGCTAATCAGGAATGGAGATAAGAAATTGGACAGAATGCGCGTAATGCATTTTGCAGATAGATTATTTAATCAGATTGATGAGCCTGTCTGGCGAATTCGTGCCATCAGTCATTCACATGCTGTTGCGGCACTGGCGGCTCTCCTGGCAAGGCGGCGTGGACTGAATGTGGAGCTGGCAGCTATCTGCGGATATTTGCATGATCTGGCAGCTTTTGAACGTTGCTCCTATGAAGAGCATGCATTTCTTGGAGCAGAACGGGCCGTAGAGGTGCTGAGGGAACTTGGGGAAACCGATGAGAAGATTCTTGCATGTGTCCGATCTGCAGTACTGAGGCATGATGATCTGGACAAAACGGACGGGCAAATGGATGAGGTGCTGAAAGATGCAGATCTTCTGGATAATGCTCAGATGAAAGCAAGGAAAGATCTGAGACCAGTAGAGGCTGAAAGACTTCAGCGAGTGTATATCGAACTGGGAATTAGGCAGGAACTGTGACGTATACCCGATGCAGATTCTGACGGATCAGGAGATGATCCCAAAAAGCATCTGAAAAAGCTGAAGCATCATGGGCATGGTCAGAACACAGGCGAACATGGAAATAACATTGAAAACGCTGGATTCAAAGGGATAACGATCATAAAGTACTGCCAGCTGAGAGACCGTAGCCGCCGGTGGAGCACACATAGAGATATAGAAGACAGACATGACGTTGAAAAGACCGGGAACGCGGTTGAAAATGTCAGTCAGACCGAAGAGAAGCAGGACGACGGACGGCATCAGGACCAGACGGCCAAAGGCGATCAGATAAGCCCGTTTCATTCTCAGAACCTGACGCATGTTTTTTCCGGCTATCACAATGCCGATAACCAGCATGGAGGCCGGGCCGACCATATCTGCAAGGCCGGACATGGCCGTGTCAATGATAGAGGGAATGTGAATCTGAAGGAGACAGAATACAAGACCCAGAATCATGGAGAAAATATTGGGATTGGAGAGAATTCGTCTGGCATCAAAACCCGGTTTTCCGCTGATGGAAGACATCCCATGTGTCCAGACGAACAGGTTGAAAGGAACCTGAAGGGCACTTGCATAGAAGACATACTCGCTACCCATCATCATATTGATGAGCGGCAACATCAGGTTACCGACGTTGCCATATATCAGTGAACATATCTCGACATTGTTGAGTCCGAGGGGTTTCCTAATCAGAGTGGTTCCAAGAACCCAGATGGTGTAGATCACAAAGCCAGCAATCATGACAGCAAGAAAGCCCGTTATTCGTTCGGGCGTGATCTGAATCTGAAAGGAACGGAAAATAAGGCAGGGCTGCAGAACGTAGACAACCAGGCTGGAAAGAGTCCTGCTTTCCCTGCTTTCAATGATATGCAGCTTGACGATTACATAGCCGACAATGACCATAAGCATCATGGACAGAAGACGGCTCATCAGAATAAGAGCGGTATTCATGTTTCCTCCATAACAGGCAGATAAAGGGCAATTCCATAGCATTGTAGTCTTTTTTTTCTGAGTGGTCAATCCCTGATGTTCAAGGGAAACGAGTTCTTTTTCAGAACTTTTTCAGGTTTTTGATTTTTTTGTAAAATTTGGAGCCTGCTGCATAATGTGCGGAGAATTGAAACAAATGGATTCCTGTGGTAGAATCTTCCCGCTGAAAAGAAAAGCAACGGGATTTTTTTAGCAAAGAAACAAGCATCGGATATGCTTTGCCATACTTCACGATTCCTACAACTGAGCATATTCGTATAGCCTCATTTTACATAAATTTGTATGTTATGCATAAAAACATACAAATATCATTAGATGATAGTACTTCTGCTTTTGTTTGACATTCTGAGGAGGAGCTTCGAGAAAAATGCTGACGTTTCATCATGTGGGATATCTTGTAAAGAATATGGAAAACAGCCTGTGTGCATTTGAAGCACTTGGCTATTCGATAGAAAGACCTCCTTTGGAAGATGGAATCCGCAGGGCGTTCATAGCGTTCATGAAGAAAGACGGGGTAAGGATTGAACTGATTCAGCCTGAAGACCGGGAGTCACCGATATATGGACTTCTGAAACACTATAAAAATGTACCCTATCATCTGTGTTATGCGACGGATGATTTTGAAGGAGATATCTGTCGGTTAAGTGCAGAGGGATTTTCGCTCTTTACGGAAATTGAACCTGCACCCTGCTTGGAAAACCGAAATGTAGCTTTTTTGATGAATGCTCATATTGGAATGATTGAGCTATATGAGAAAGATCTTTTCTGATTTTGCCAGCTTGAGTCAACAAAGGCGGAATTCGAAAGGAATTGGGATTGACGATGGGGAAAATTGCAAAAATAGTTGGGCGTTTCTGCCTTTCCGGGATACTGGCTTTTGCAGGTTTGACTCTGTTTTGTGCACTATATTACCATCTGCCGGCGCGAATGGAGGATTCCGACGGAGTAACGGATTTTCGCTGGGCTGGGCATGCGTTTTATTCGCGCGGGACTGAGGGATTTGCTGCAGGCAGAACCAATAATGAGGGATATATCAATGCTTTGGACTATGAAACGGGTGATTCAGTAGATATCCTGATTATTGGTTCTTCCCATATGGAGGCACTGCAGGTACCTATGCAGGAAACAACCACAGCAATTCTTACCAGGCAGCTGCCTGAGCTTACCGTGTACAATGTGGGTTTATCCAATCATGATTTTCTGACCTGTGTAAGGCATCTTCCGGCGGCACTCGAAAAGTATCACCCTCGTCGATTTGCAATTATCGAAACGGTCAATCTTATTTTCTCAGACTATGAATTTGAAAATGTCCTGCGAGGGATCGAGAAAGAGGCGGAAGTACATCACAGGCTATATGAAATAGTGCAGAAAAACCATTATCTTCGCCTTTTGTACTCGCAACTGGAGAGTTATCGGAAATCCAAAGCCGGTGCATTGGCTGACAATGCAGATAATATTTCCGATTCGCTGGATTCGGAACCGAAAAACAATGCTGCAGCTGTGAATACATTTCTTTCACATCTTCATGAACTTGCTGAGAAAGCAGGAACCAATCTGATTATTGCATATCATCCAAAGGTATCTATCAACGCAGACGGATCACTGCAGGTCTGGAGTGATGTGAGTACAATGCGTCAGTTTGATGAGCTCTGTCGGCAGAATGGGATTGGTTTTCTGGATATGAGCAACAGAATTCAGGAAGAATATTGCATAAATCATGTTCTGCCGTATGGATTTATCAATTCGGCAATTGGCAGCGGACATTTTAATGCGGACGGGCATAGGATGTTCGCGGATGAACTGATCCGGACAATGAGTGAAATGGAACGGGACGATTTGTCAGAACAGTCTGAGGAAGTTCCTGAGCTGGTCCGTTAAGGGAGAGAAGAATGTCATTTAACGATCTTGACTTTTATCCGTTTCTGCTGTTGGTCCTTATTTCACTGTTTGCAGTTCAGGTTCTAGTGAAAAAAGAACAAACCGCACTGCTGATTCGGAAAGTGCTGCTGCTTTGTGCAAGTTTTGCAGTAATCTGGTGCTATCGGCCGGAATTCTGTCTGAGTACGTCTGCGGTGATTTTGATTACTTATATCAGTGCATTGTTTATTGAACGTGCAGGAACATGGAAAACAGCGGTTGCAGGTTTTTCTGTAACGGTGTTGGTTTTGTTTCTTGGATATTTCAAGTATTTTACCTTTCTATACATCACATTCAGTTCATTGACAGGCAGAGCATTTTCCTTTTCAAAAATCGCAGCGCCGATTGGTATATCTTTTTATATCTTTACAGCGATAGGTTATCTTTTTGATGTAGCCTGGGAAAAGTATCCGGCGGAGCGAAATATCCTGAATCTGTCATTGATGCTGGCCTTTTTTCCGAAACTGCTTTGCGGACCTCTGGTACGAGGGGACGAGTTTCTGCCGCAACTGAGAGAAAATCGCCGGATGTCTATCAGCAGCTTTATGACTGGTATCCAGATTTTTGCCCTCGGATTTTTTAAGAAAGCTGTTCTTGCCAATCATATGGCACGTTTTCTTGACAGTGTCTTTTTTGCACCGTCTGCCTTTAGTATGGGGACTCTCTGGCTGGCTATGCTTTCCAACATGCCTGCATTGTATTTTGACTTCTCCGGGTATTCGGATATGGCAGTTGGTATCAGCAGGATTATGGGTTATGAGCTCCGGTCTAATTTCAATCTGCCGTTTATCACAACGAATATCAGCGATTTCTGGAGCAGATGGCATATAACGCTTACGGATTGGCTGCAGACGTACCTGTTTAATCCGTTGGCCGTCCGATTTCGACGCATAATGGCTGGAAAACCGAAAGCGTTCCGAAAAAAGTATAAACTGCTGCCGGAATGTGGTGCGGCTGTGATTACTTTTTTTGTAAGTGGCATCTGGCACGGAGTTGGGTTTAATTTTGCCATTTTCGGACTTCTGCATGGCATTTTTTATGTTATCCAGAAAGTATTTGCACAGGCACGAAAAGCAAAGGGAAAAACGATGCTTCCGAGTCTGCATCCAGTTCCGATTCTGGCCAGTTTTCTCCTGATTAATCTGATTCAGGTTTTTTTCAGGACCGATACTCCTGGTGATGCACTGTATTTCTATCAGGCGTTGTTTATTCCGCACGCCGGTGTCTTTTTTCCCTCTTTCTGGTGTCTTGCAGGATTTGTTATCCTTAGTGTTGAGGTGATCTATGCACGAGTGCAACAGAAAAATCGTGGAGCGACCGAACTAGACGCTGCCATTCCATACCTGAATCTTGAGACTGTACCTGGTCTGACTGCATTTTTGTTTTATATCGGTCTGGCGCTGGCACTGGGATACTTTGGTGAATCGTATTTTGTTTATGAACAGTTTTAACTGGTCCGCTTTGTCGGATGGACAGGAGGAAAGCCTTGAAAGAGCTTGAATTTCCTTTTGACGCATCAGCCATACTGCAGAAAAAAAAGAAAATTCGGAGGGAATTGCTGGCACGAGGAGTGCCCCTGATAAAAAAGCGGATTGCTGTTCTTGGAGGATATACGACCAGTGATATCCTTCAGATTCTGGAGCTGTTTTTGCTGGATCAGGGGATTGAGCCGGTTTTTTATGAGTCTGAGTACAACCAGTACTATCAGGATGCAATGTTTCCCGGGAAGGAACTGAGCGCATTTCATCCTGACATTATTTATGTGTGTACCTGTAACCGAAATGTTTCAGCACTGCCTGGCCTCAGGGATAAGCCTGAGCAGATTGAGGAGATGCTTCAAAGCGAATATGCCCGGTTTACCGGCATGTGGGATCATTTGCGTGAAACCTTTCACTGTCCGATTCTTCAGAATAACATGGAAATGCCTTTGTACCGCCTTCTTGGGAACAGAGATGCATGGGATGTGCATGGAGCGGTACATTATCTGACAAAACTCAATCTGCTGTTCGCAGAATATGCAGGAGCGCATGATTCCTTTTATCTGGTAGATATTAACTATCTTTCCTCAGACTATGGACTGCAGAAGTGGTCGGATCCTTTTTACTGGCATATGTACAAGTATGCGGTCAATGTCAATGCCATCCCATATTTGGCTTTCAACGTCTCCAATATTATCAAGTCTCTGTTTGGTAAAAACAGAAAAGGATTGGTGCTGGACCTGGATAATACTCTTTGGGGAGGGGTCATTGGAGATGATGGAGTGGAGAATATTGAATTGGGTCAGGAAACCTCTGTTGGACAGGCATATTTGGAATTCCAGAAGTATTTGAAGGTACAGAAAGATCTTGGCATTCTTCTTAATGTGGATTCAAAGAATGATGAGATTAATGCACTGGCGGGACTGAGACATCCCTCAGGGGTTTTGCGTCCGGAGGACTTCATCGTAATTCGAGCCAACTGGGAACCAAAGGATCGGAATCTGGCTGAAATATCAGATGAACTGTCTCTTCTGCCCGAAAGTTTGGTATTCGTAGATGATAATCCTGCTGAACGTCATATTGTCAAGGAACAGATACCAGGGGTAGCTGTTCCCGAGATAGGCGAGATATATCAGTATATTGTAAATATTGACCGGAATGGTTATTTTGAAACGACGGTCTTTTCCGGTGATGACCTTGATCGGAACGAGATGTATCGATCAAATGTTCAAAGACATCTTCAGGAAAAGCGCTTTCCGGACTACCATGCTT
>CACXHF010000501.1 GCA_902767305.1 uncultured Eubacteriales bacterium | reverse complement strand
GACTCTGGCACTGCAAAATAAAGATTGCCCGGTTATGGAGGAATGATCCATGAAAAGACGTGTCCTTGTTCTTCTTGTCGTATTCGTTTTTCTTCTACCCCTTTACGGCATGGCTGAGCAATTCAGCGGCCTTTCACTGAGTGCATCCGAAATTGCCGGTATGCGGGCACTGATCGGAACAGCCCCTTCAGATACTGTAACCTCCGTATCTGCCTCTTCCACTGCCCATCAGGCACATGCATGGCTCTACGAAACCAGGAAGACGATTACGGTGGATGACCGCATTACCCTTTATCAGAGAATGCTGCAGGATGCAGGTTCAGAGCGAGATGCTGAGCTGGACCAGCTGGATACCAGGCTGTGCAATGATGTTCTCCATCCCATCGAGTACTATCTGACAAGACTGAACAACGAAATACAGCGTCTCTCCTCCCTGCTCGATTTTCTCACAGAAGAAGCCTCTCTAAACGAGGTAACCAGAAGCAGCTATGTGACAGAATGCCGTTTTCTGCAGGATCAGATAAAGACGGACATCCGCGGAGTAGCAGAGCTTTCCGGTACCTATGCAGATGATGTCCGTGATGTCGAACGGTGTCTTTCTGCTCTGGATGGAACAAACGGTTCAGCGAACTTGCTTGGTGGAAAACTGGTGCAGGGAATACAGCGGAAAAACGGTTCTGCCCAAAGCTATCCAGCCCATACCATCTCGAGAAGCCGGAGCATCCGAAACGCCGAAATGAGCGCGCGGGGAGGCAATGTACACGGATTGACTGCCACCCTGACAGATACTCAGAGAACAGCAAACCTCACAGTCATTGATGAAACTCAGTTTGCCATCGTTCTGACCACAGGTGCAGATCCCGAGGATGTTCTTTCCGGTGTTTCAATCACCGCAAAAAACAGCGATACGGGGTCAGGTTCCCATAGTCAGACTTCCGTAACCGACGAGGATGGAGCGGCTGTATTTGATGTAGCCAACTTTGTCTTTGAAAATAAGAAAGCCAAACTTGATATCACCGTATCTGCAGAAGGATACCGTGAGGTGCACTATGTGGCCCAACTGATCTGCTCCGGTAGTGCCATTACCATCCCGATGGCAAAGGACGACGGCAGTGTTTACCTGCGGGAAGCCTCTTTTAAAGGGGATGAGATGCTCCACGACCAGTCCAATGGGATTTATCATATTCCGAACAGTCGAAATAAATTCCCTGTCAGTTTTGAAGTCGTCAATCTTAAGCCGGGAGCAACCGGTTCCCTGTACCTTCAGGTAAAAGATCCCAATGTTGAAACGAAAGACTGGGTCCGCGTTCAGGTAGCCAGTAATTTTACTGCCGACAGCAGCGGCAAGGCTGTCCTCTCCAATGAAGATTACTATCAGAATAAGCTGCAGGTAAAGGAAAAGGGCGTTGAAGTCCCTCTGGATGTGGTCATAGAGCTTTCAGACAATACCATCATCAGTCTGCCGCTTGCCTTCCATGTGGAAAAGGCGCTCTTCGAAGATCCGATCACCCTGGACAGTTCGCTTCCTTCACTTGTTCCTGGATCATTGCACTTCCCAATCGGTTCCTTTCCGCCTGTGTTTGAAAACCTGTCCTATGACGTCGGTTCTCCCTTACTTCCGCGTATCTCTGCCACCATGGGGATTGACGGTACCGTTATCTTTGCTGTCGGGGATTCACATCAGTACAGCAATGATGTCAAAATAGATGAATAAACAAAAGCTGCCGTGGATGTAACAAGGCGTGATATCTCTGAACAGTTCTCCATGATGGCAAATACAGGACAGGATGTCCTGGATTCCAGCGGCAGCAAGGTGCTTAAGTATGAACCTGCAAAGGGCATGAAATGGGACTGGTATGCCGGTGCCGGTTTCATCGGTCAGGCTAAATGGCAGAAGATGGTAATGCAGAAGGGCCCTCTGGATGTTGAGGGTGCTGTCTGGATCAGTGGAGGCGTGTCCGGTGTATACAGCTATACCCAGCAGCTTATACTGGCTACCCCAATCGGGCCGCTTCCCGTTTATGTCGGATTTGATGTCGGACTCAGCATGAGTGCAGGGATTGAAGCAGGCGTTTCCTGTCTGTTGTATCTGGATGGTAATGAACTCAAAGACTACCAGCTTCAGCCTAAAGTTCAGTTTGTGGTGAACATTACACCCAAAGGCGGTGTCTCCGCAGGTGTCGGTTTTGCCGGACTTGCTTCACTGGGGCTCCGTGCGTACTTCACATTCAACAATTCCTTCATCTTCCAGCCTTCCCTTGAGACGGGCGAGACCAGTAACATCTACTATCAGCTGAGTATCGGTCTCGGTCTGGATGTGGAACTCAAGCTGCTTCTCGTCAACTTCAATCTGCATCTGCTCTCACATTCGTTTAAAGTACCGGAATCCGGTCCTGTTCCGTTTATTCCGGACGATAACGCTTCTCTCGGTTTGCACTCCGTATCATCATCTGTGGCATCCGGTTCCCGCAGCGCTGATCGTTCTCCAAATCTGACAGATCCGCCAAAAGGGAGTCGTGAGATCATACGGCTTATGCCAGACAGGTCCAACTCTGTGCTGAGATCAGGCAGTTCAACCGGCATCCAGCCTACAAAAGAGGTACTCTATAATGGAAATTTTGACGTTACCAAACTCAAGACAATCACTATTCCCCGGGGAGATTCCTCCGTTGACCTTATCTTCTTCGCCGGCAATGGCAATACCAGCGGGTTATCTTCCGGGTATTCGGACATCATGTATGCCATTTCAAAAGACGACAGTCTGGAAATCCACTGCGCACTGAATGCCAAAGAAAGGGAACCGGATGTACTGAATGGTCTGCGTTCCTCGCTAGAAGAGGCACAGTCTGAAGAAAGTGATGTTGTGAGCAATACCATCCAGGTTCCGTCATCCTTTTTCCTGGACTTTGATGTCTGCTATGAGTCAGAATCCGGCTGGATCTATCTTCTGGCAATTACAGGACTGGCGGATAAAAACGGCAACATTGTCACGACCTCCATTTATACCTGTGCATGCACGCTCAATGCATCCAACGAACTCTGTCTGGCTCTGGATCGATACAACAATGAAGGCGGCAGAATCACCTCAGAAACTGTCTTCTATGGATTGAATGAGAACGGAGCCATGGAGAAAGTACTCTTCAAAAATCCTGTCATTAATCCTTCCACCAGTCCTTCAAAGGGCACGCGCAACGGATTTGGAATCGCTTTTACTGTTTTCGGTCAGGATCTTTCGGATAAGGATATGCGTCAGCAGCCGCTTGAGCATCAGCCCGGAACATATCTCTATTTCGGTTTCCTGAATCTTGACTACCAGGTGATTGTCGGCTTCCCCGATGCCCGTGCAATCTACCGCTACAATGACCTGATGCTTGATGATGAGGATATCCTCAAATCAATCTTTATTGCAGGACAGAAGGACCAGGAGCATGCTGCCTCCATGATTAAAAAGAGTACACAAAGTTTCAGATATGAATGCATGACCGCACTCCTCACAGCTATCCATGAAAACGACCCGGATACAGGGGACGAACTGCCAATGTCAAACCGTATCCGTTACATGTATCTGCTTGTCGAGGACAGTCAGGCCAAGCAGACCGGTTACACCGTCGGCAAAAAGGAAGTCGAAACCAAAATCGTGAACAATGTGCATGTTTCCAACATCATGCCCGGCTTTGTTGAAGGACAGATCCTCGCTGTCAAGCAGATGACGGATTCAGAGCCGACAGAGGATGGAGGAATGGAAACCACGCTCTCTTCCTATGACTTCTTCTGGACAGATGACCGGAAAGATGTCAAGTTTACAGAGACTAATTTCGGCTTCACCACCTCCATGAACTGGTTTGGAAAAGCAAGCATGGCTGGTGCGGAATACCTGTACTGGACGCAGGATTTTGATGCTCCGGAGGATTCCTCCAATGATGAAACGGTTGATGTCAAGCCCAGGCGTCTCATTCGGGCATGCATGTATGACCGTTACAACAACTGTTTCACAAAGCCATTCGACCTGGTTGAACTGGGTCTGAACCTGTCTCCCATGACAGCCTCCCTTTCAACCAATCCGGCAAACCCAACCAACGGCCACGGGCTTTACATGGTCGAATCCCCGGAAACCAGAAATGATGAAAAAGCCGCTACCGCAACCTGGTCCTTTGCTGATATTGAATACGAGTTGCAGCCGTGTCTTGACCTTATCGGCTTTGGTTCCACAACGAACTGCGCAATTGCCGGTAAGGCTCATGAGATGCTGATTCGTGTCCACAATACAGGAAATACCCTTGTCAGCAGTTTTGATATTGCACTGACTGGGACAAACGGTGAAGATCTGGGATCGGTCCACATTGATACAGTAAATTCCAGCAACTGTTCTGTCCAGCTCTATGACCCCTCTCAGAGCAGCAAAAACAGTCCTTCCGTGGTTTTCAGCGGAGGACCGGAATCCGTTCATCGTCTTACCGGAAATCTTTCGAACAACGGTGAACGGCTCACCCTGACATCCTTCAATCCGGAAACGAATACCGTATCCGTCAAAAATGTCGCTTCAATCGGACTCGTCCCGGACGCATATGCAAACTATACTATTTCAGTGAACATTCCAGCCTCATGGAAAGGCAAAAACAGCGTCACAGGAACCCTTCAGAACGTTACGGCTCCTACGGTCTCATACACAGTCAGTTATACAACCAAAACCATGAACCAGGAAAAAACGCTGAGCAATGGAACCGTCACCTTTGACTCGCGGGAGGATCAGTTCACCTTCAACCGATACTTTGTTGCTGATACGGATTCCGTAGTCTTTACAGAAGCAGAATCTGTCAGCTCCATCAGTTCTCTGCTCTACAGTCCGGCGAATGCCGTCAGTACCACCGAACGGGAAACCGTATTTGCCGTGCTTCCCCCGGAAATCAGAGAAGCTGCCACCCACGGCGAGAACCGTTTAAATGCTCCATCTACACTTACGGTAACAAAGCAGGTATTTTCGCAGGAAGGCAACCGGTCAGCAGATCCGGCCGAGACGCTTGATTTTGACCAGGACAACCTGTCCCTCCAGATGAAACCGCTTCGATTCGAGGACGGAACGTATCTTGAAATCACGCTCACCAATACCAGTGACAGCAGGAACGCTTTTCGTTCTGACACTCCGCGTCTCCTCATGAGCCGCCAGGCAGATGTTTCCAATTCTTCTGATACTCCGCCGACTCTCGTCATGACAGCTACTCTTCCTGATGGAAGCGAGGTGGAGACCTTCCGTCATACATTTACCAGGAGTATCCATGCTCAAAATGGCTATTCCCTGCTGGTTCCCCTGGACCTAGTGGATGGAAATCAGATTTACAGAGAACTGACCGGTACCATTATCGGCGGCGGGGTCAACTACAAGGAGTTCAATTTCTATAACAACCAGGACAGCATCCGCGGCAAGGGCCGTATGGTCACCATTCTGACTGAAGGAAATGGACAGGCTGCGGTAGCAGCAGGCAATGGCTCCGGCGCATCTGTAATCTATGCAAACATTGGTGATGTCATCCATCTGACTGCCACGCCGGAGGAAGGATGGGACTTCATTGGCTTTACGTCAGATAACGTGACCCCCACCACAGACAACACGTTCACCATGCCGGGAGTTGATGTGACTATAACTGCCGTATTCGGTCCCTCTTTTGCTATCCTGAGTGGGCCGGAAGATGCCTTTATCCACGAAGGCGAGACTGCCGTATTTACCGTCAATGCCGTCGGTGCCGGTCTCACATACCAGTGGTACCGGAGCCAGGGCAACGGATGGGAACTCATTGAAGGTGCTACAGGTGCCACATATGTTACCGGTCAGATGGGGTTGAGCGACAATGGGACCCTGTTCCGGTGCGAAGTCACCGACAAGTATGGACGCAGGCTGGTCTCACGCACAGCAGCCCTGCACGTCGAACAGAATCCTTTGCTGCCTAGAACAGGAGACCACTTGCCGCCTGTCAGGCTTCTGATCAAACTGCTTCTGGTCTCCATTGTGCTCCTTGTTTCACTTCACCGGAAGCAACAATACTGACCGATCATGTTCCGGAGGAAACATCATGCGTAGAATTCTGATTTGTTATCTCATGCTCATTCTTCTTGCTCTATCCGCAGCATCTGCCGAAAACCTGACACCGCTGGTTTGCACCGGTGACGGCAAAATTATATACACGGTTCAGGACGGGAAAGCTCTGATGAAAAATATAATTGCCGCACAGGGGCAAAGCAGTCTCTCTGAAAAAGACTTGCTTCTGATTCGTGACAACGTGATGAACTCGCTCATTGAGCAGGCAGCAATGGAGCTAAAATACGCAGAACTCGGCCTCACGGAGATCGATCCGGAAGAGGCAATCCAGCTCGAGGAAAATACGCATGCAGCTTATGAAAAAGCAGTTTCTGAGATGGCTGACCAACTGATCGAAGTTTACGGTGGAAACAAGGAAGATGCACTGGTTACCGCCAGGGCATTGCTAAAACAGACAGGGCTTACCTATGAGACCATCCGCGGTCAGACTCAGGCCCAGTGGCGAACCCTTCGTCTGGCGGAAAAGG
>CACXHF010000500.1 GCA_902767305.1 uncultured Eubacteriales bacterium | reverse complement strand
TTTCAGTACACAGAAAAGCCTAAAAAACAGGCCAGACTGTTCTGGCCTGAAGGATTTCCTATTCATTGAAAAAAGGAGGAATGTAAAGTCGTTCATACATGCGGACAGCAT
The DNA here is from genome assembly GCA_902767305.1 of uncultured Eubacteriales bacterium. Taxonomy (GTDB): domain Bacteria; phylum Bacillota; class Clostridia; order Christensenellales; family Aristaeellaceae; genus Ventricola. The sequence goes on along the minus strand of CACXHF010000500.1, from coordinate 5,068 downwards.
ATCGATCCGTCATTCCTGCCACATAATCCGTCGCTGCCCGTTCGGTTCCTTCCCGATAGGCAATGACCAGATATTCATTGGGCATTTCCGCCGGATGATCACGGTAAAAGGTAAACAGTTCCGATACGATATGCTCTGTCTTGCTGATTTCACCCTTTGCCCAGTCTCTTGAATACACATAGCGAAACAGATAATCCCGAAGTTCAAGGAGTGCATTCCACGCATCCTCTTCCATACGGACCTGCGGTCTGTCCTGTGAATTGCGTACAATGCTGCCTATCATTCTGCTGATCCGCTCTCCATGGCTGTATCCCAGTCTTTTCACAGCAGACCTGGGCAAATCCTCCTCGGTCAGAAGTCCCGCCCGAACAGCATCATCGATATCATGATTAACATAGGCAATCCTGTCAGCCAGATGAACACAGCACCCTTCCAGTGTAATAGGATGAATATGTCCGCTGTGATGCTCAATTCCGTTGATAACTTCATAAGTCAGATTAAGCCCCATGCCGTCCCGTTCGAGTACTTCGACAACCCGCCGGCTCTGCTGCCGATGCTCAAATCCTGTATCCAGCAGTTTTCTCAGCGCATATTCACCTGCATGCCCAAAGGGTGTATGACCAAGATCATGTCCAAGCGCGATTGCTTCTGTCAGATCTTCATTGAGCCGCAACGCTCGAGCGATGGTTCTGGCTACTTGATTAACTTCAAGTGTATGAGTCAGTCTTGTCCGATAATGATCACCCTGCGGAGAAAGAAAGACCTGTGTCTTTCCCTTCAGCCTGCGGAATGCTTTACAATGCAGAATCCGATCTCTATCCCGCTGATATTCCGTTCTGAGATCATCAGCTGGCAGTTCATGCATCCGTCCCCGGCTTCCTGCACTCCTCTGCGCCAAAGGGGATAGCATCTCATTCTCCCTTTTCTCAAGCATTTCCCGAACGCTCATTCTGTCCTCCCCGTTTCAGTTCATCCCAGACTGGCTCCACTCTGTCATCCGTCCTGTGTGATAGTGAAACACCACTGCATCTCCGCTCTGCACCGAAATCCGTCCCGTACTCTTCATTAGCACATTCGATATCCCAAGTGTGTTTTCTGAATACATTTTTGCATCATGAAGAGGATACTGAAACCCTTCAAGAAAAACCCCTGAAACAGTTCCTATGGGGATGACGGAAACCGTATCACCTATTTCTCCTTCAATACACAGACTGCCCCGGACAGCCTCAACAGTCACCCCGTCATCTGCCAGCCTGGCGCGGACTCCGCGGTGCGCGGCATACAGAAGCAGTGCAATATTTCCCAGTGCGTGGTCAAGACGCTTGCCTAGAGCTCCCAGAATCAAAATATCATCTGCACCTCGGTGAATTGCTGTCTTCAACGCATCCTGTCCATCCGTATCATCCTTCATGCATGGAAGTCTCCGTTCAGGTACTTGCTTCTCAAACATTGCCAAAACATCCGGTCTGACCGAATCCATGTCTCCGAGAAGCAGGTCAGGGACTATTCCTGAGGAATAGTAGGATTCAAGTCCACTGTCTGCTGCAATTCGCAGATCTGCCCCTTCAGCAAGACGAAGTATAAGATCGGAAGATGGAGGATTACCTCCGAGTACGATCAAAGTGCGCATCACAGGCCTCTTTCACTTCTCTAATTACCATTTCAGGATCAGGTTCTCCATAAAGTCCCGTACCCATCACCAGAATATCTGCACCAGCTCTGAGAACACGCTCTGCGTTTTCACGCTTGATTCCTCCATCTACCTCAATAGGAATCCGGCGTCCGGTTTTTTCAATCATCTGTCTGACTGTCGAAATTTTTTCGATGCAGTCCTCCCGGATTGTCTGCCCTCCAAATCCTGGCTGCACCAGCATGATCAGAATCATGTCGCAATATGGAAGCAGTGGTGCGAGCACTTCAGCTTTTGTCTCTGGATTAACACTGACACAGGTCCGAATTCCCTTTGCATGAATTGCATTGAGGATAGTCGGGAGATCCCCGTCTATTTCCGCATGTACGGTGATGTTATCCGCGCCGGCTCTGGCATATGCATCCAGATAACGCAGAGGTTCAGAAAGCATAAGATGCACATCCAGAATACACCGAGTGATCGGACGGATAGCTGAAACAAAAGCCGGACCAAAAGCGATATTTGGAACAAAATGGCCGTCCATCTGATCAAAATGAATAATCCGCAGTCCCCATTTTTCGGCCAAACGGACATCTTCCTCTAGATTAAGCAGATTAGCGCCAAGCAGAGATGCTGCAATTTCCATTATCGATAACGCTCCTTCCATGTTTCCCGTACTTCATTTAGCAGCAGCCGGTATCGTTCATAACGGATCCGGTTCAATCGTCCCTCTTCCACTGCCGCCCGGACCGCACATCCTGGTTCACGGTCATGCATGCACGGTCTGAACCGGCATCCGCCTGTCAAAGACTCATATTCCGGATAAAAGCCAGGCATCTCAGCAGGATCCAGTTCAAGAACGTCCAGAAGAGAAAAACCCGGAGTATCAATGATCCTCAGTTTTCCCGCAGTCATCAGTTCTGCTCGCCTTGTAGTATGTCGTCCGCGCTCTGTTTTCCGACTGAGTCCACCGGTTTCAAGAGAAAAACCACACAATACATTAAGCAAACTGCTCTTTCCGACCGCCGACTGCCCTGCAAAGCAGGCTGTCTGCCCTTCCAGTACCTCACGCAGCTGTATGATTCCCTTCCTCTCTGTTGCTGATGTTTCAAAAACTTCAAGCGGACTCCCTGCATACTCCTTCCTGATTCGTAACGCCATTCTCTCATCCAGGTCCTGTTTATTTACGATCAGAATCGGTCTCACCTGCTCAACCGCTGCAGAAAGCAGAAGACGCTCAATCAGCTGCATATCCGGCTCAGGCACAGGTGCAATGACAAGAGCCAGAATATCCACATTTGCTACTGCCGGCCGGATCAGTGCGTTCTTTCGAGGCAGTATTTCCTCAATCCAGCCGTCCCCGTCCTCTGACCCCGGAGAAAAACGGACTCTGTCTCCCGGAAGAGGCGCTGCGACTTTTCTCAGCTTCTTCTGCGCTCGACAGGTAAACACATTTCCTGGTTCTTCCTCAATCCGATAAAAACTTCCAATTCCCTGTAAAACGGTTCCTTCCATTCCCTTCCATGCTCAGCGCAGTACTGCGCTGGCCTCTCTTTTCAGTTCTCCGTCGATGTACAGACGATAACTCTTAAGACCACTTGTTTCACTGAGCAGATCCACACTGATCATGTCGTTATCCTTCTCCATCTCATACATATCATATTCTTCGCCGTTAGGTTCAATCAGAGTAACCCTGATAATGGAGCCATCCTCTGTACCGGAAAGATCCAGATCTATCACACAGGTAAACTGACGCCATTCGTACTGTCCTGCAACGAGATCGACAATAGACCCCGGAAGAACATGCTTATTCATTTCAAGAGACTGCGAAATCACTATTCCATCCTGTCTGGAATCATCCACCGGAGAAGTATCCGTCCTTCCAAGTGTCAGCCCCGCCTGTGCAATACGTTTCTCTGCCTCCGTCAGTGGTATACCCCTGAGTTCGGGAACAATAGCCTCTCCGCCTGACACAACCAGCGTTACCCCTATATTCTTGGTAATTTTTTCTCCTGGAAGCGGTTGCTGCTCTATGACACGTCCCTTTATGTATGGACTCTCTACAAATATCGGAGTAACCTCACCAAGATCCTGTGCCTTACAGATATCTAAAGCTTCTGTAAGCGTAAATTTCGTTAAAACGGGCATATATTCCTGAACCGGCCCCAAGGAAACCTCTAAGGTAACCGTTGAGCCTTTTTCAACACCAGTATTGACTGCCGGACTTTGCCGGACAACATAATCCTTCTGAACGTCTGAATTCACGTATGAAGGATCTGCTATTAGCCCGAGACGAGCAAGCTGATCAACAGCAACTGATACGTTAACACCCGTTAAGTCCGGAATATAAGCAATCAGGAACATTGTCCGATAAAGCTGAAGACCCGTCAGAGTAATTGCAGCAACCAGGAAAACAATAATAGCAATCAATACCGGAGAAATTGTTTTTTTCGGGATCTGATCATCTTTGTTTTTTTCTGCTTCCTGACGGGGGTTCTGTAAGAATTCACCGTCAGGATGTCTCAGTCCGCGTTTCAGATCCCGGATCATGTTTTCTGCAGAATCGTATCGGTATTTGAGTGGCTTTTCAAGTGCCCTGTGTACAATCTTAGCCGTTGCCGGGGAAACATCCACGAGATTAGTAATCGGTTCCGGCTCTTTCATCAGATGCATCATCGCCACTGCTACTGCTGACTCCCCGTTGAAAGGAACCTTACCTGCCAGCATCTCATAAAGAATAATCCCGACAGAGTAGATATCACTGGCTGCCGTTGCTTTCATTCCTTTTGCCTGCTCCGGACTGAAATAATGGACTGATCCGATAACCGTTCCATCATCCGTCAGTGTATCTGAGGCAACCACGCCGGCAATACCAAAGTCCATGACCTTGAGAACACCGTCTTTGGTAATCAGGATGTTCTCCGGCTTAATATCGCGGTGAACTATGCCATTTTTATGTGCATGTGCCAGAGCACTCAGAATCTGCAATGCATAATGGATCGCATCCTCTTCGGGCAGATGTCCCTGCTCCCGGATGATTTCCTTAAGTGTCCGGCCATCCACATATTCCATAGAAATATAGGATATTCCGGCTGCCGTTCCGGACGCAACCAGATTGACAATATTCGGATGGCTGAGTTTTTTATAGACCTCCGCTTCTCGCTCAATTCGCTCCTTGTACTCTTTTTCTTTTTCGTACTCTTCACGAAGAACCTTTACAGCGACAGTCTGATGCGTCTTCATATCAAAGGCGCGGTAGACGATGGACATTCCGCCCGAGCCGATTACCTGTTCAATCCGGAAGCGGCGGCTGACGATTTTCCCGATCAGCCTTGATTCCATGCGTCATCCTCCCCACCGCATATAATAAAAGTGATGTTATCCGTTCCGCCAGCATCCAGTGCAGCCTTCATGAGCTTGTCCGCACTCTTCTCGGGT
>CACXHF010000499.1 GCA_902767305.1 uncultured Eubacteriales bacterium | reverse complement strand
TTACTGTCTGGTTGCGCTTGAAACGATTTCCTTCAGACGATGGGTGGATTCATCCTCGCGGATTTTCCGTGCAACGATAACCAGCCGATCGTTTTCAAGACAGGTGGAAAGAGTGATCAGAGCGTCACTGGGCTTTACATCAATCGGAATGGCGTACATGGAATGTGACATGAGATCCGCAATATAAGAAATGAATTCGATATCCGAATGGAAAGTTGGATGAGTAAAATAGTTGAAGAAGTCGGAACTCCTCGTATCCAGGGAAACCTGCAGAACGGCAAATATGACATATCTTTCCTTTTCCCACAGAGAGGAATAATTGATAAAGCAGTTCTTTTTCAGGAAAATGAAATTGGACTTATACTGAGTCAGGCGTCCGAACATGCTGCCGTCACGCATGTTATGCCCGTGAAACAGAAGGTTCTGTGTTTTCTCTTTGTACGGATGATTTTCATCCAGGAACAGCGTACCTGAAGTATTTTTCTTTTTATAGAAATCATGAGTCAGATAATAGACGTTGTTCTTATAAACAACCGGCAGATCCAGCACTTCAGGAATGTTAAGCCAGCCGATGAGATCGTGGTTATCCTTATACAGTGCGCCCATCTCTGGCAGAGCATCCCCGCCGATCCGATGAAACTTAGTTGTGAGGACAACCGGCGGAGGGGTAGACGGATCATTCAGTGTATAGGACGCTTCAGGAGTAGGCGAAGGTTCTGATTGGCTGACAGTTGTATCTGCCTGTGAAGCATCGTCTGTGCTGTTTTCTGTTCCAGCGATATTTCCGGATTCTTCTTCAGGATCCACTTCCTTATAAAATACAATAGGTACTGAATCTGGATCAGAGTCGGTCAGCTGGCTGTGTCTTTGTGCAAGCTCCTGATTTATCTGAGAGGTACGGATACTTCGCCATACAATACGAATGATCATGATCAGCGAGAAGAGAGCGATGGCACCAAATACACCCATGAGAACCAGACGAACGGTACTGTGTGAAATATGCCAGCCAAAGATGGAAAAGTCGGGAGCACCTGTTTTCCTTTTCTGAACTGACGTGTTTTCAGCTGATCTGCGGACATGAGAAGCAGATGCAGACCGTTTCTTCGATCCGACACTGGAATCTGAATAAGCACCCCTGAAAGATCTGCGTGCAGAGGAACTGAAAAGCTGCTTTTTTCCGGAGCGGTTCTTTCTGCCGATTCGATCAGAGAGTTCCTGCGGGAGGGAGCGCACTTTATCGAGGAGTTCGGTTGGAATTTTATGGGAGGGTATCTGACGGGAACTGCCCGAATCGGATTCATCCGGAATAAATCCGGCCTGACGGTTTGTATGCAGCCATTCATTAGTGGCAGACTTGGAAACAGAGGCTGCGGATGTGTCTGTTTTATTACGGCGGTGAAGAGCTTTCTGCGGATCAAAGTATGTCGAGTCAGGCGAATCATCATCAAAAGAAACGATCTTACGACGTTTCAGCCGAAATTCTGACGGAGGAGGCTGAATATCCGCCGTTTTTGTCATATCTTCCGGATTCGATGACTGGGTTGTTTCCGAAGGCGTTAATGCACTCTCTGGTTTCACAGAATCTGCTGGATTGGGGCTTTCCGTTGTTTCGGAATCTTCGGGTATTGACGTCGGATTAATGGTATCTGTTGTCCGGGATAATTCCATATTATCAGATCCCGGCGTGCCATTATCCAGATAGGACCGGATTCGTTTAGGCATGCTGTTTCCTCCTTTCCGCAGATTTAATCAGGGAGTGCGCTGTTTCTGCTGAAACATGGATACTCCAAAAGCCGGACAGTAGTATATCATATTTTAAGTCGAAAGTTAATGTCCATTAAAGATTTCAGTTTTCAATCTGTTTCAACTGTTTCAAAACAGAGCTCGAATGCAGGGAAGGTTTTAAAATGAATGAAAACAAGCTTCAGGAAATGATTGAAAAGTCGACACGAATTGTATTTTTCGGAGGTGCAGGTGTATCCACGGGAAGCCGGATTCCGGATTTTCGCGGAGTGAACGGACTTGAAAAAGAGACGGCATACGGCGGTCTGACCATGGAGATGATCCTGTCTAAATCATTTTTTTATCTGCATCCGGACCTGTTTTACAGGTACTACCGGGAGCATCTGCTCTGCCCGGATGCAGTTCCCAATCAGGCACATCTGAAACTGGCAGAGATGGAAATGAAAAACTGCCTGGCAGCAGTGGTTACCCAGAACATTGACGGCTTGCATCAGAAAGCCGGAAGCCGGTCGGTATATCCTTTGCATGGGAGTATTTACGATAATGTCTGCATGGAATGCGGACGGCCCTGTTCATTTGAAACGGTTCTTGAAACAGAAGGGGTTCCAAAGTGTCCTTCCTGCGGAGGGGTGATTCGTCCTGGAATTACGCTGTACGGGGAAGCTCCTGATACGCTGGTAATGAGGGGAGCCTGCCGGGAAATCGCCCGGTGTGATCTTCTTATTGTCGCAGGAACGAGTCTTACGGTTGAACCTGCATCGTCCTGTCTTTCCTATTTTCATGGAAAAACACTTGTCGTGATCAATGAAGAACCGCTTGCGATTGAGAAGGAAGCTGCACTTTCCATCCGTGGACGTGTAGAGGAGATCCTGGATGGAATCCAGGTCCCGGAAAGGCCGCAGAGGGTACGGAAAAACTGGTGGTCATAACATCCGCGCCCGGATATAACGTCAATGAAAAAGCAGGAGGTCTCAATGTATGCTTTTCAGCAACTGCGGAATTGCCCGGAGAGTGTGTTTCGGGAGACTGTGAAATCTGTCGGCAGAGAGAAAAAAATCTGTTGATTTTCGCAAGGTAACGTGCTAAACTATCAGAGCTTTCGGGAAAACAAGATTATGGAGGATAACTGAATGTCACTGAAGCATGATGCACAGACCGACGAACTGTTTCGCTCGATTCTGGAGCTGAAAACGGTAGATGAATGCTATTTGTACTTTGAGGACCTCTGTACCAATAAGGAAATCCGGGATTTGGGTCAGCGGCTCGAAATTGCCAAGCTGATCGGTGAAGGAAAGTCCTACCTGCAGGCAGCGGAATTATTGGGTGTCAGTTCGGCAACAATTGGCCGTGTCAAACGATGCCTTGATTATGGAGACGGTGGATATCAGATGATTCTGGACCGTCTGAAGGAGCAGAAATGAATGAAATAACAGCCGGAATGCGAATGGATGAGATTCTTTCCGCCAGACTTCGGGCGTTGTATGTCAAGTATGGTTACCGGATCTATAAGGTAAATCGTTTTGAAGCCTATGAACTGTATGTCCAGAATAAGAATTTCCTGACAGATGAACGCGTTCTGACTTTTACAGACCTGAATGGTCGTCTGATGGCGCTTAAACCGGACATAACGCTCTCTGTTGTCCGTAATACTCGGGATGAACAGGAACCGGTCCGGGTTTGCTATTCGGAAAGCGCATACCGGGTTCCCCGGGGAGGGGATCGGTTTCAGGAAATCATGCAGACGGGAATCGAGTACATTGGGAACTGCGATATATCTGTTCTGGCAGAGATTCTCCTCCTGGCACAGAAAAGTCTGTATACCATCTCGGAACGCTACGCTCTGGATATCTCGCATATGGGTATGGTACAGGAACTGCTGCGGGTATGCCGGATACAGGCGGAGGATTATCCGGAGGTCCTTGATATGATTCGCAGAAAAGACCGCCATGGCATGCAGGCTTTTGCCGGAAGGCGGGACATCCCGCAGCGTGAGCAGGAACTGCTGGACCTCATGATCATTCTCAGTGGACCAGTTCGGGCTGCACTTGAACGGCTCAGGGCATTCCAGCTGCCGGAAAGCACTCTTCAGATCATGCAGGAACTGGAACATATTGCTCAGCTGTCGGAAGATGTCTGGAGAGGAACACTGAATCTGGATTTCAGTGTTCTGGGAGATATGCAGTATTACAATGGTCTGACACTTTCCGGTTTTATTGACGGAATTCCCTCTCCGGTACTTATCGGCGGGCAGTATGATCCTCTCCTCAGCCGGCTTGGCAGGCAGGGACAGGGAATCGGATTTGCGGTATACCTGAATCAGATAGATCGATGCGCGCCGGAAATGCCTGAAAAGGAGGTAGAGGTCATTCCCGTCGGAAAGAATCCCCGACAGGCGTTTGCAGAGGCAGAACGGCTTCGCGAGACCGGAAGAACCGTAATACTTGGGGAGAAGGAGGAAAGCGGCAAATGCTGAGAATTGCACTGCCTAAAGGACGTCTGGGTGAAAAGGCGTACAAGGCGCTGGCGATGGCCGGTTATCCCTGCCCGGAACTCCTTGAGGATAACAGACGGCTGATTTTTGAAAATCCGGATGCCGGTGTTCAGTATTTTCTGGTGAAACCGTCGGATGTTTCTGTTTATGTGGAACATGGAGCGGCAGATGCTGGCATTGTCGGCAAGGATATTCTTCTTGAATACGAGCCGGATGTTTATGAACTGTTTGATCTCCATATGGGAAAATGCCGGATGTGTGTTGCAGGCCCGAATGCATTTCGCGATACACATACCAGGGCTCTTCGCGTGGCAACCAAGTTTCCGCATATTGCGAGCCGGTATTTTGAAGCGCAGTCCCGGGAAATCGAGATTATTCATTTGAATGGTTCCATAGAGCTGGCGCCTCTGGTCGGGCTTTCGGATGTTATTGTCGATATTGTAGAAACGGGAACGACGCTTCGTGAAAACGGTCTTTCCGTACTGGAAACAGTCGTTCCGGTCAGTGCCCGGTTTATTGCCAACAGAGCGAGTTTTAAATTCAAAGGGGATGAAATCCGGCATGTGCTGGACGGACTCAAGCATTGTCTGCCGGATGCCGGGTGATCCTCTCGGAAAAATCAGAAACGGCAGTTCTGCCGGGAGGGACAGAATCAGATTAGCTGTGTAAGGAAACACAGCAAGCACACTCAGAGGAGATGGAGCTATGATCAGAATAATGAAGGCAGGTGAGTGCCGTGCAGACAACCTGCTGATGCGTTCAATGGCAAAGAGCGGTGTAGGCGAAACGGTCACTGAAATCATCGAGACGGTGCGGAAAAACGGTGATGCGGCACTGCTGGATTATGCGAAGCGTTTTGACCGGGTGACACTGTCCAAACTGGAAGTCAGCCGGGAGGAAACAGAAGCCGCAGCAAAGCGGATTCCGAAGGATCTTCTGCATGCCATGATGCTCGCCCGGGATAATATTACCGCCTATCACAGGGCACAGGTCCGGAAAGGATTTGAACTGGAACTGGGCGGCGGGGTCTATATGGGACAGAAAATTACTCCTATTGCCAGGGTTGGACTCTATATTCCCGGGGGAACAGCGGCGTATCCTTCATCGGTATTTATGAATGCGATTCCTGCAAAACTGGCCGGTTGTGAGCAGCTGGTGATGGTTTCCCCGCCCGGACCGGGCGGATGTATTCCGGACGCCATTCTGGCAGCAGCCGGGATGGCCGGTGTGGATCGTATATTCACTGTCGGTGGTGCACAGGCTGTTGCGGCACTTGCTTACGGAACGGAGAGCATCCCGCAGGTGGATAAGATCGTGGGCCCTGGCAATGCTTTTGTGACAGAGGCAAAGCGGCAGGTATTTGGCCAGGTTGCCATAGACATGATCGCCGGGCCAAGTGAGATTCTGGTCATTGCAGATGGGGAAAGCAATCCGGCATGGGTTGCAGCAGATCTTCTTTCTCAGGCAGAGCATGATCGTCTGGCGACAGCTGTGCTTATTACAGACAGTCCGGTACTGGCGGAGTCGGTGACAGCAGAGGTCGAGCGTCAGCTTGCCATGCTGCCAAGAGCGGAAATCGCCCGTGCATCCATTGACAATAACGGAAAAATAATTCTGGTAGAGAATCTGGAGGAAGCAGTGGAGCTGTCGAACCAGCTGGCGCCGGAGCATCTGGAACTGTCTGTTTCCGAACCAGAACGGCTGTTGCCACTGGTGATCAATGCCGGCAGTGTTTTTATGGGACGATGCTGTCCGGAATCTCTGGGGGACTATCTGGCAGGTCCTAATCATATTTTGCCTACTTCCGGAACAGCCCGGTTCTCAAGTCCGCTTGGTGTGGATGATTTTATCAAGAAAACGCAGTATACCTACTATACGAAGGAAGCTCTCAGTCAGGTGGCAGAGGAGATCGCTGTTTTTGCCAGAGCAGAGGGGCTGG
>CACXHF010000498.1 GCA_902767305.1 uncultured Eubacteriales bacterium | reverse complement strand
ACCAGGGCAAGGTACATCTGAAAGACGAAAAACGCGACGGTCAGCGCGATCGTACAGTACTTGCGAACCTGATTTGACATAATCAGTCTGTTCCTTTCTTGTCATATTCTGGGGCGTTGCCCCTGCACGGGAGTACACTGCCCTGCGCGGGGCACGGGTATTCCCGTGCCCCGGCCTGGTGTATCGAAGGTTTTACAGTTTCAGAGAATTACTTGAAGGCATAGCCCATCTCTTCATAGTAACGGGCAGCGCCAGGATGGAGCTCGCAGCCAGTCAGGGCCTTGGAGCCGGCGACAGCGGGATCGAAGTAACCGAGAGCCGCAGAAGCTTCGGCCAGCACGGCCTTGTTCTCGCACATTGCCTTGGTGATCTGATAGGCGACTTCCTCGTCGAGGTTGGCGCTGACCAGAACACACTGCTGGGAACCGACGGTCTTGATCGCTTCGGTCTGGCCGTTCCAGGTGTTGGGCTCAACGGTCACATAGTCGAAGCCTTCCTCGCACAGCTTGGCCAGGGTCTCGTCAGCCAGCTGAACGTCATACATGGCATGGTTGATGCAGAGCTCGGTGGTGTTGGCCTGGCCGGCACCGATGTGGTCAACGGTCATGTCATACAGATCGTCCTGCAGGCCGTCCTTGATCTGAGCGCCGCCGGTTTTCTCAACTACGCCGCCCCAGGAAATGATGTCGTCGAAGGTTACGCCCAGAACGCCGAACACCTTCTCAGCGGCCAGCTCGCCCAGGGTACCATTCTTCTTGATGACCAGCTTAACAGGATACTTCTTCTCAACCAGCTCTTCAATGGTCTTGATGCCGGTTTCGTCAACGAACTTCTGGGTGAACATGACGTTCACGAAGTCATGGCCGAGACCGCCGGCGATGCAGCGGACATCGGGGCAGACCGGAACGTTGGCAGACTCGATGCCGGTGGTGGTAGCCCACAGCGCAGGAGCGGAGTTGGACATGGTCAGATCAGCTTCCTCTTCCTGAATGAGAACAGGGGAGGATACGTTGCCGGCAGAGTTGGTCAGCAGAGAAACGTTGATGCCGTCGACCTTCTGGATAACGGTCTGGATGGCGGTGGCATAGGTGTAGCCGGCGGTGCCGGTTTCCTGAGTGCCGAAGGAGAGGTCAGCGTTCAGCGCGAAGGCGGGAACGATGGCGACCATCATAAGGACAGCCAGAATGAGAGCCAGAGTGTTTTTCATGTTTTTCCACCTTTCTGATCCGTTTTGGATCAAATAATATATGCTGATGAGGGTGTCTCCTCATGAAGCCAGGGTTACTGAATGCCTTTCTTGGCAAGACGGGAAAGGGAAAGACGGACGGCGTAATCGATGGAGTTGAGCAGGCTCAGCTCGTTGGCGACGCCCTTTCCGGCCTGATCAAAAGCGGTGCCGTGATCAACAGAGACGCGTACGATCGGAAGCCCGAGGGTGATGTTGACGCCTTCAACTGCGTCCCACATTTTTCTTTCGTGGTTGTAGACAAAACCGACTACCTTAAGCGGGATATGTCCCTGATCGTGATACATGGCGACTACCATGTCATACCAGCCGCCGCGGGCTTTTGAGAAAATGGTATCCGGCGGGACCGGACCCTCGGCATTGATGCCCTGAGCCTTTGCCGCTTCAATGGCGGGGATGATTTCATCGATCTCCTCGCGTCCGAACAGACCGTTTTCACCGCTGTGGGGATTCAGACCTGCAACACCGATCGTGGGATGCTCAATGCCCAGATCCAGACAGGCCTGATTTGCGATCTGAATAACCTCCAGCACACGGGCTTTCTTGACCCGGTCGCAGGCCTCGCGAAGGGAAACGTGAGTGGAGACGTGGACGACACGCATGTTTCTGTGTGCCAGCATCATGGTGTACTTTTTGGTGTTGGTGTAGTGTGCGTAAACTTCGGTGTGACCGGAGTAATGATGGCCGGCCAGATTGATGGCTTCTTTATTGAATGCATTGGTGACGGTTCCGTCGATGATGTCTGCATTAGCCAGCTCAATGACTTTTTTCACATACTGGAAAGCAGCTTCACCGGCTTCTACGGATACCTGGCCGATGGGCAGAGTGTCTGCATTGACCAGTTTCATATCATAGACGTCAATGGTACCGGGTGTAAACAGGGCATCTTTTACATCCTGTACGGGATGAATTACGATGTCTTCGTGTCCCACAAGAGCCTTGGCTTTTTCCATCATGCATGCATCGCCGATGACGATGGGCCGGCAGCTGTCATATACTTCGGAGCGGGAGAGGGCTTTCACGGTGATTTCCGGACCAATGGAAGCAGGATCACCCATGGTAATACCCAGAATCGGTTTTTTCATCTTTCTTCCTCCTGTTCTCAGCAAAGGCCGAGAGCGGCATTGTCATCCAGAATCTTACGGACAGCTGCGATGCCCTCCTCAGGCACGTAGTTGAACGGGGCGCGGCACCGGCCTACTGGATAGCCCAGCATTTCCACGGCACGCTTGATGATGGTATTCGGATTGCCGAATTTGAATGCTCCCTGAAGCACGGCAATGGCATCCTGCGCCTTCTGAGCACCTTCCAGATCACCGGCAATAAACTTGT
>CACXHF010000497.1 GCA_902767305.1 uncultured Eubacteriales bacterium | reverse complement strand
TTCGTTCTTCATTTTCCACCACTCATTGTCTATCTATTAATGTGTTCAGACGAATTTGTAAAGATGCCATTTGCTGTTCTCCATTATCGGAAGAACACCTGGATACGGGATCTAACCCGTGATTTTTCATAAACACAGACTCCGTAAATATTAGTTAAATCAGGTATCAAATAGTTAATAAAATGGGAGAATCATAAGATATTTCGGTGAAGTTGCTATTTGACGAAGGTAACAAAAAGGCTATAATTAGGTAACAATTAGTTGTTGGAGGAAAGTGGCATGGCCAGGCCATTAGTTAATGGAGTATATTCGATTCCGCCAGAAATTCTTGCTCTTAGACCAGAAGAAATTCCCTGTACGGTAAAGAAGATTCCATCTTCTTCAAAGGTCCTTGGACAAACATATCATTACTACGTATACGAGACGGTTACAGTAGATGACCGTAAAAATCCTGGACAAACCAAAAAGAGTAATTCCTCGGTAATAGGAAAAATTGAAGGTGGAAAATTCATACCCAACAAACGGGGAATTCAGCGACTGAAGGAAGTGCATAACGACTGCACCTCAGATGTGACACTGGAAAAAAACATCGAACCAGTTAAGAACGAACCGGTTTTAACGAGTGTTGAAGCTGAAACAGTGAAAAAAACAGCTATCAATATGAATGTGAGCCAAAAAAGTCTGGAACTGCAGTCTAAAGATTATGGTGAGTACGCTGCTGTTCTTGCCTGTACAGGTTCTGTCCTTGAAAGGTTAGAAAAGATATTCAGTGATGAAGATGCAAGGTTACTTTACGCGCTGAGCATAATCCATTTCATACAGGAATATACACCTGCAAGCTACATAAATGATGTATATGATCAGTCAATACTTTCCAACAAATGGCCAACACTTCCGATAAGTGAGAACCATGTTGGTGAATTTCTAAGGGTAATAGGAAGACATCCTGCAACAATTGAACAGTATTGTCAGATGGTGATTAATGAATCTTCACGGAAAACTGCAATTGATGGGCATGTTATTTTGACATGCTCCAGACAGAACGATCTGGCTGATTACGGAAACAAGTATCCAAAAATAGGGAACAAGCAACTCAACATTCTTGAGGCTTATGACGTAGTGAACGAAATTCCACTGACTAGCACAGCATTTGAAGGTGGAACACCGGATAAATCATCGGTACGAGATCTATTTGATGCATATGTATTCCCTTCGGGGACATGCTTCATGATTGATATGGGATTTTATACCGAAGAAGATATGAAACTATATCGTGAAAAAGATAATTTCTTTATCATTCCCGTACCAGAAAATACCATCATAAGCAGAGCAATGCGTCATTCCATTACATTCACAGACAGTTTTATATATGAAAAAACAAATGAAGACGGTGAAGTTAAGCGTAACCCTATTCTATACAGAGAATCAACCGTCAAGGAATTGGAAGACCTTTATCAGATGGAATTGGATATAAAAGCCGAAAGAGAATTCGAAGAGAATATCAATCAAAACAAATCTGGCGAAACCTTGAAGAAGAACTGTGAGAAAAAGGTCAAAAGATCTGATTTCCCGAATGACAGAATTGTTATGTACCGTGATACAGAAATGCACGATAAAATGATGAAGGAATATCGGTCACAGATTGGGATGGATAAGGAGCATACAGAAGAAAGACTGAAAGAATTAGGCCCACAATTTGGAATCATCATCCTTCGCTTTAATCTTCCGACAGATATTCCGGCTTCTCAGGCATATTACGATTACAAATTACGGTGGAAAATCGAAACGCATTATAATTTTGTTGAGAATACAATCAAGTTTTGTGGATTCCAACTGGATGATTACTATGGAATTCAGGGACTGAGTTTCCTTATTGTGATATTCGGGCAAATCAAGAAAGAATATCAGAAAAAGAAGAATGCTTCATCATTACCTTATGTCAAAAACATGTCTATCCGGGAATCTCTGGTCAAGGCGCGATATCTTAAAATGTCCCAGCATGTTAACCAAAAATGGTATGTTCCCATGGTTTCTTCTTCACATAATAAAGTGGTGAAAGAAATGGGCGTTGATATAGCGAGAGATATCGAAAGCTTGAATAAGAATACTTACTAAAATATAAGTTACTTAAGATGTCAACATTGCAACTATAGGAGGATGCTAACAAATATTTACGGAGTCTGTGATAAACATGAAAGATTCGATTCCGCCCAGAACTCTGACTAGATCACAGTATCTTCCATTGTCTGTCGGTAAAGACTCTGAATACCTGCAAAAACAGCATCAGCAAGCGCTCTGTTTCCTTGACGGTTCAGATGAATTCCATCATTACAGTACCATTCAGGATGCATCTCGGACAGATGAAACAAATCAATAAAGGGAACATTCATGTCCTGACAGATTTCTGCTTCAGTCTGAACAATACATTTTACAATATCCGCCCGAACATCTCTTTTCCCGGAGGTATGGGATGGATGTACGAAAACTGGCAGAAGAACTATCAGATCTGAACAGAACCCCCTCAGCTGGCTAAGAAAAGAAGCAAACTCCGATTCAAATCTGAGCTCATGCCAGGTTCCGAGTTTTGAATCATTTGTACCAATCATCAGGAGAACCCGCGGATGGTCCATCTGTGACAAGACCTGAAAAGCCCTCCCGGATTTCAGGTTGTTCCGACTGTTAAGAAGAGTAGCGTCTTCTGTTCCATAGTTGATGACCTGCCATTTCGCTCCGAGAGAAACTTCAAGCTGGTATGGCCAAGCGAAAGCACGACGATTACTCAGGACACCGACTCCGTAGGTAATTCCATCACCTAAACAATACAGATGCTCTTTTCCACTAAGAGGAACCTCCAGCTTGTTTTCTATACGTCTGGCATAGCGAAACCCCAGAAAAAAGGCATTCGAGATTACTGATATTACTATAATAATCCAGAGTAGCATATAGTCAACCTCATCAAAAAAGAATTTGACAGATAACAGAAAACATCATACAATAAGATTAGCAGGAGACAAGGTATTCCAAATTCATTTTTTCAAATGAAAAGGCCACCCTGTCTGTACAGCCAGATTTTAAACTATTTTACTGAAAGGGGAAATTATAATGGCTGAAAACAAATACGCAGGAACAAAAACAGAGAAGAATCTGTGGGAGGCTTTTGCCGGTGAATCCATGGCACGCAATAAATATACCTATTTTGCCTCAGCAGCTAAAAAAGCCGGATATGAACAGATAGCAGCCATCTTTCTCAAAACTGCTGAAAACGAAAAAGAACATGCTAAACTCTGGTTTAAAGCATTAGGAGAACTTGGAGACACACCAGCAAATCTTCTTCATGCTGCTGAGGGTGAAAACGCCGAATGGACGGATATGTATGAACGTATGGCCCGTGAAGCTGAAGAAGAAGGATTTGCAGATCTGGCAAAACAGTTCCGCGGAGTTGCTGCCATCGAAAAACAGCATGAGGAGCGCTATCGTAAGTTGCTTCAAAACGTCGAAGCAATGGAAGTCTTCAAAAAAGCCGGCGTAACCATCTGGGAGTGCAGAAACTGCGGTCATATCGTTGTCGGTATGGAAGCGCCCGAAATCTGTCCGGTCTGCAATCACCCGCAAAGCTACTTTGAGGTCCGTGCTGAGAATTACTGATTATTTGTGTCAGGATGTTATATGCCTGATTTTTGAGACAAACAGGTTTTAACTTTCAGACAAAGAAAGTCAAAAATCATTATTGACACTGTTCCCATTCTGGCATATAATACACCCATCACAAGGGAGTAGCCAAACACTTGAATGTGGGTTTGGAAACCGTCAGCCGATGCTTTATTGCATCCGGTCCAAATGAGAAGGCAAGACTTGTACATGACTGATCATGATACAAGTCTTTTTTGTATTCTGATCAGCGAATCATCATTGTGTGCAGTTGAAAAGGAGGAAAACTATATGTTGCGTGTACTGTTTATTATCTTTCTGTTTAACGTTCTTTTTAACCATTCCCGCGATACAAGAAGAATACCGTTCTATTTTCCATTGAGACTGTTGTCACTGTTTAACGTATGGACGCTGTTTTTAGGCCGGGGAGCTGGGTTTGATTATCCGAACACCTTCAGAGGATATTCTTTCCATCCTCCTTTTGGAAGCTTCAGTAACGGCTTTGGCAGCGGTCATTCAAGAGGTGGTGGCGCAGGTCGGTATTTCTAAACTATATGAAAGGGAGCCGCATTACGGTTTCCTTTCTTTATTAATCTGAATTTCGGGAACAAATAGTGCTCCGAATCCGTCATATAATCAGAGAATCAGAGAAAGACGGGCTTACACATCACAGTCATTTATAAGATTTGTACGGTGATGTTTTTATACAGACTTCAAAGCCCTGAAAGGAGGAAATGCGATGGACGATCTTAATCTTCGCTTGTTGTTCAAAGCAAAACATGGGGACAGTCGGGCCTTTGAACAGTTAGTGACGCCCTACGAGCAGATGATATGGAGGGTTTGCTGGAGGCTGATGGGGAACCGTTTTGATGCAGAAGACGTCGTACAGTTAACCATGATCAAAACATGGAAACATATCCGTCAGTATAAAGGAAAATCTTCCTTCAGTTCATGGATGTATCGTATCGCTGTTCATTCATGCATGGATGTGCTTCGAGAAAAGAGCCGTGAAAAAGCCGAACTGTATGATGAGGTTCCAGAATCCGTTCACCTAGCAGAAACAGAGACGACGCCCGAATCTGAGATGCTGAAAATGGAATACAATGAACGAATTCAAAAAGGGCTCAATGCTTTGGATAATGAGCAGAAAATCCCACTCATATTGTTCGCTGTTGAAGCAAAATCCTATGATGAAATATCTGAAATACTGGGAATTCCCGCCGGTACGGTAAAAAGCCGGATTTCACGGGGACGCGAGCGCCTGCGCAAAATGATTGAAAACATAGGAAAGGAGGCCCGGTGATGAACTGCATGGAATATAGCGAATACCTGAATAAGTATGAATCAGGCGAGATTGATCGAACCGGTCTGCGAAAAATGCAGGAGCATGAAATGCAATGCCCTGAATGTGCAAAAATGCGTCAGCTGGCTGACATAGTTCAGGATGGACTGGATAACTATGGGGAACAGACCCCATCCATTCCGGAGGACATCCATAATAAATGGATCAGTCAGCTGAAAGAAGAGAGGAAAACAATGCCGAAAATGGCATATCGTTTTCTTGCCGCAATTGCAGCAGGATTAATTCTCATCGTTTTCCTCTTCAACGGAAGCAATATCATGAAGAAACTGAGTTCGACATACAATTATGAACCGGCGATACCACTTCCTTCCGAAAGTATGCGTTATGCATCTGAGTATGAAGAATATGCTCCTGAAATGAGTGCTGAAGATACAACTGCACTCTATGCAGGCAATGGTTCAGGTCTGACCAGTATCGCCGATACTGTTGATAACACGAGAAAAATCATCCGTACCGCATCCATTGAAATACGTACTGTAGAATTTAATAACAGCCTGGAACGGATTCACCAGATGTGTACAGATGCCGGAGGATGGATCAGCAGTTCATCTGTCGTCTCAAAAACAGGAGGGATGTCTGCCACACTTACTCTTCGAATCCCTTCCGAGAAACTGAATTCTTTTCTGGGCGGAACAGGTGAACTTGGTCGAATTATTCGCCAGGATGAATCAGCTGAGGACAGAACCGACTCATACAGAGACACCGAAAGCCGACTCAAAACACAGAAAATGCTTCTTGAGCGCCTACAAAATCTGGTTACTACATCAGAAAAACTGGAAGATCTCCTCGCACTTGAACAACAGATTGCTGAAATCCAGTACAATATTGATTCTCTGACTTCCTCCCTAAAAACTACAGATCAGCAGGTAAACTATGCCAGAGTAGAAATCAGTTTGAAGGAAGAAAAAAAGAAAGAAGTAATTGAAACGAAGGAAGTTACATTCACTGAACGCTTAGTTGCAGCATTTGAACTTGGCTTCTCATCTTTTTCAGAATTTTTACAGAATGTAGTTCTTCTATCGGCCGCTATGATACCATATTTATTTGTCTTAGTATGTATAGTAATCATTGGTCTAATTGTTGTCAGACGAGTAAGGCGAAAAAAAGACCGCAGACAGAAACTGTAAACTTAATCATCTAAAAAAGCGGATCTCCCATAAGAAGGAGATCCGCTTTAAGTCGATGCAGATGACGGTTCTTATTCCAGGCCTCGTCTATTAACCCGGGACCCGCCTTCTGGAATTATGATATCATGTCCTGCAAAAGAAGGAAAGTATTGTTAATAAAGTTCACATCATCTTAATATTTGAAATAATATCAGCACTACTTGAGTTCTGTAACCCGTTTGCCGGAAATGAAGCCGGTCATACCATTTGGAAGAACTATCTCATACCAGCCATTGTCGGCAACACTCAGGCAGTCATATATTCGTCCACCTTCTGCAGTACCAACCAGAATGGTATTCTGATCCGGACCCATTCGAACGTTGACTGAACCACCATTGCGAATTTTAATTTTCATGATGATGTTGCGTCCACCATAAGTCTCCTGAATTTGCTCGACTGGCGGCGTGACTAAATTCGATGAAGTCGGTGTTACTGCAACCTGAGAAGAATCAGAATTAGTATCATCCACATCGGAATCATCCCACATCGCAATTCCCTGTCCCTCATCTGGAAGTGCTTCGATAGAGGAGGAAAGAGCCTCATAACATTCATCACAGATATTCAGAAGGCGGCGCAGACCATCATAACAGATCTCACCTGCGTTTTCTGGTGTGAAAAGAAGATCCAACGTTACGGAAACGGTCCCATTCGGTGCAGAATAGAATTTTGCAAAACGATAATCTGCATTCAATGCATCCAGAAGTGGAGAAACAAGATCTGTATTCTTTCCATTGAAATCAACAAAACGAAGAACATATAGAATGCAGTCTGTTTCAGTATCCGAGAATACTGCAATGGTATTAAGTGTTACATTGTTGCCGCTGAAAGAGGCAAAAACCGATTCCGACGTAGGGCCTTGTTTTCCTCTGTATGTACAGGAAAAACCACTGGAACGAAGTTTTTCTACATATTGCTTCGTACTGCTATAGAGCGGTTCTCCTGCGTCTTCATTTTGAGTATCCAAAAGACCCATCATGTCATTGTCTGCCACATTGTTGCTGCCGTCTGACACCGTTGTTGCTCCATCAGTGTCAGAAAGACTTGAAATTGGAAGAGGACTTGGCGTAGCGCCTGGCTGTATAACAGTTGAATTGCCGTTACTCTCAGACGGAGAGGGTGTAGCGACAGAATAGGGAACAGCAGTACTGGATACACCAGGATCTGTCATCGATGAAGTATTGCCATATAAACTGCTGCCTGTATTACTATTGGAAAGCGAAGAGGCAGAATAGGGATCAGACATACCAGTTGGAGTGTTTGATGCTCCGAAAGCGTTATTTCCGGTATAAGGATCGTTGACCTGCACTCCTGTTCCATTGTTAGTAACTATATCCGCGCTTGGATAAGCTGATGAATTCTGCGAAGGAACATAAGAAGATGGCATTCCTGTTGTTCCCTGATTCTGATAGGAATTATATGATGCTG
>CACXHF010000496.1 GCA_902767305.1 uncultured Eubacteriales bacterium | reverse complement strand
GGCGTCGTGTTTCTGTTTCTTCGAAAGAATAAATCAGATAATTTTCCGATCACGAAGTTTCAGAAAAGTCTGGCAGTTTTCCAGATTATACTTTGCGGCGCATTTTTTGCACTCAACCTTTCCGATTTTCTGGACTACTCCATGGATCCTTCCATGATCCGTCTGATTCTGGGACTTTTTTACGATCTGGCATTTCTTTCTCTGGCTGTGTATGCCCTGTCAGATGTAAGTCGGAAAAAGAAGATTAACCTGCAGATTGTTGTCGGTGCCTGCGCAGCACTGATTGCCATTCAGTGTTTTGTTTTCCCATATGGAGGAGAAAACGAATTCAAACGGATTTTTGAATTCGTTGAAGGTATCCTGGCCTTCCTCCTGCTGATCCTTCTGATCGTCAAATTCGACAACATCAAATTCGGTCTGGCCAGTCTTGTCCTTATTGTGGTTATGGAGTTTTCGGTTGCAGTGATTAACACCGTACTTCCCCTCTCCAGTGTTACGCAGGACAGCCAGAGCATCGATATTCCGCTGAATTACGCTTCCCTGTATATGCGTCCCGTGATCTTCAGTTCGCTCACACTTGCATACCGCGTCTGGATTGACCGCCGCCTCGCATCCAAGGAATAAAGCCCGCTTTGCGGACAGAGAACCGTTCAGAACCGAGTTGAAACGAAGCAAATTCAAAAAAATTAGATTATGCTAACCGCTGGATCTGGCTGAACATTCATTCCGATATCGCCCGGAATGCTGTTTCTCTCCCTTTCCCCAAACGAAACGGAGAGATCAGCATTCCGGGCATTTTGATTTTATTCATCCTCCGGAATTCCGCGTTCTTCCCTGATATGCTCAAAGAAATCATTCTTTTCCTCGTCCAGCCCTACCGAAGTATAGTAAAGACCAAACAGACGATTGTCATACTTTCCGGAATCCCTGACCACATATTTGCCGGTGTCCTGTGTTCTGTGCCTGGCAAATGCCTCGCATGCAATTTCATGTCCGGTTTTGCCGTCGAAGGCATCCAGGGGAACGCGCCAGTTCATTTCAATCGGATTTTCCTTATACAGATGGATATACACCTTACGGATCTGCCATGGCCTGAGGCTGGCATTTTTTCCATTCAGTATATATTCCGGATCTGCCGCCAGATCCAGTGCTTTCGTCAATGCCCATGTACAGGCTTTATGCGCCCCGTGTCCATACTCGCCGTTAAAATCATGTGTAACTGCCACCAGAGGCCGATACTGACGAATCACTCCGGTAATGAACTGCAGCAGCGTATCATCGCCCCATAATTTTACAATGTCACGGGTTTGTGAGGCATACTGGTCAATAAACGCATCGCCGCCGGTCACAATCGGATATTCCCGAACACCGCAGGTCCAAAGACAGTCAAGCAGTTCACATCTTCTGCTGGCCGGCTGCTTCGTTAAATTGACAACCAGAACTTTCTTCCTTTGTTCGCCTCTGTAATACGGAATGGTTCCGCCAAACCAGAGGACCTCATCGTCCGGATGCGCTGAGAAAACCAGAAGATCTGCTTCACCCTCAAAAGGCTTCCATTGTTCTACCCAGTCAGGAATGCTTCCATCCCCGAGGAGCTGAATTTCTGTTACACTGAAATCCAGGTCGCCGCTGTTGCGAATCCGGAAATGGCGAAGGCCGTCCAAAGGAATGTACTCATTATAAAACTGTACTTTGTGAACCTCTCCGACAGGTTTCCATGTACCATCTGCCTCAGGCACTTCGATTTGGTAGGCTGAGAGCTCTCTTCCCCAGCGGATATATAATCCGAAGCATTCCTGCCCCTCCGGCGTTTCAAATTCCAGCCACCCCTCCGGGCCGCCGTTCCAGGCAGTCTTATACCGATCATCTGTCAGCCAGGCCTTGTCGTTCCCGTTTCTGTTAACTCGAATCCTTACCTTCCCGGTAATATCCTCCGCCTGAGTACTGTCCTGCTCCTCTGTTTCCTGACACTGTTCTGAAAGGCCGTCAGACGTTTCCTCTTCTTCTTCATTCTCAAGGAGGATACCCAGTGTACCGGAAAGATCCGTTTTCACTCCTCCGGTATTTTTATCTGCTTCCGCCAGCCATGGAAGAAACAGAAGACACAGAAATACAATCCATTTATTCATCGTACCGAACATGAAAACCCGATTCCTCCCTGCATAGCGGCATCTCCCATTCCTGTCGTTCTGAAATCAGCACATACGTTCCTGCGGCGATACGCTGTATCATTCGTTCAATTTCCTCCGATTCCCCCTGTGCTTCCATCTCCACTGCTCCATCCCAACGGTTCATCACCCAGCCGGTTACATTGCCAAGCGCTGCCGCGTGAACTGCACGATAGCGGAAGCCGACGCCCTGTACATCTCCGGAAAATACAAAATGCTTGCGCTGCATGACCCTCCTCCATGATGCCCCAGGTCCGTCAGATTTCTTCTCCAATATGCCGTCAACTCAGAGACAATCTTCCAGACACAGACATCTTTTCTTTCTCCTCTATCTCGTCAGATACGCAACCCGTCAAGTGCAGGGATCATCGTGATCTGAAGACCGATACATTCTCCCTTCGTCGTTTCCAGGCAGGCCTTTCCCCGTCCATCTCTTCAGACTGTACAGGAAAAGATTCCCTGCATCAGCTGACTGCAGGGAATCCTATCATTCAGTACGACGACAACTGTTTACGTTGCACTCACGAATCTTTGCAAGCAGCCATTCCTTTTTCTT
Organism: uncultured Eubacteriales bacterium; assembly: GCA_902767305.1. Lineage (GTDB taxonomy): Bacteria > Bacillota > Clostridia > Christensenellales > Aristaeellaceae > Ventricola. The sequence goes on along the minus strand of CACXHF010000496.1, from coordinate 4,274 downwards.
CTGCAGTTCATTTTCAGGCACTTTTCCCTGAAGAAACGGAAGAGCCGCTTTCAGGCGCTTTTCCGTTTTGTGAATGGTCTGTCTGATCTGTTCCGTGGAAAGATTCATTTCCTCTGCGATTGAATCCAGCGCCTTTCCCTCCATGAATCTTTTTTCTGCAACGGCAGTTTCATTCAGCGAGCGGCATGAAAACAGTTCAATGGCAAGGCGAATCTCAATATCCTCAGGCCAGTTTGACTCCTCAGTAAGACGATGCAGCAGACAATCAGGATACGGTTCCGTTGTCGCATTCATTCCGTCCACAAAGACAATCGTCTGAATCCCCTTCTCCGCAGAATAGTCAAGTGTTCTCTGTGTACTCCCGGCTTCACCGTTATAAAATGCAATCACCAGACTGGAATGATCCACAAGCCAGGTATTCCGCTTATCGATTGCCCCTTCGTCATACCGGTCCGACATTGTTACCCGGTAGTCTGCTGCCTTCCATACTTCTTCATACCTGTTTCGCCATTCCTCTTTCCAGCGTACGGCAAACGAAGGATAGGGTGTTACGGCAATGAGACGAACGGCATCACTGCTTTTCTTTTTCTGAAGCACAATTTCCGCTGCCCAGAGATCCACACCCATCCCCATACCGGAAAGAAAGGTGGTCTTTCCCTGCGCAATCGCTGCGTCAATCTGCTCCTCCAGCCATTTCCGCACCTGTGCTTCACTTTCATTCAGCTTTGACGGCCGGTGACCGGTAAAACAGCACCGATGAAGACGTTTTTCTTCTTCTGTCATTTTCGTCCCCTTCCTATCCGGCAAATGCCTTCTGATCTTTGTTCCAGAAAAAGGCCCTCACTCTGCGTATCTGTTTCCGCAAAACTCAAACCGCCCAGGTTCCATTCCGAAAGACGGGAACTGCTTCCCCATTCGGACGGATTCCGTCAATCGCAAGATCATCTGCACCTATCATGAAATCCACGTGAATCATTGAATCATTGATGCCCTTCTCCCGCGCCTCTTCCACGGACAGTTCATTCCCACCGGGCAAAACCTCCCTGAATCCCATGCCCAGTGCACAATGACAGCAGGCATTCTCATCAAAGAGCGTTTCATAGAACAGGCCGAACTGATTTACCGGACTTTCCCTGGGTACCAGTGCCACCTCACCCAGCATTGCTGCCCCTTCATCCATATGAATCATCTGCTCTAGCAGTTCCTGTCCCTTTTCTGCCCTGCAGGAAACCGCACGGCCATTTTCAAAAGTGATGGAGAAATTCTCAATCAACTGACCGTTATACGAAAGTGGTCTGACCGCTACAAGCGTACCCTCACATTTCCCCGCAGCGGGCGATGTAAACAGTTCCTCTGTCGGCATATTTGGGATGTAGAATACGCCGTTATTCATATTTACAGAACCAGCGCCTTCCCATTTAGCATCCGGAATCAGTTCCACCTGAAAATCAGTACCGTTCTCACTTGAATACCGAAGAGAGGAAAACCCCTGTGCATTCAGCCATGCCGCTTTCTTTTGAATAAAGTCCGTATGTGCTTTCCAGTCCTCCACCGGATCATTTTCATCCTGTACACGTACTGTCGTAAGAATCGCATTCCAGAGCCGGTCAACCGCGTCCTCTGCGTCCGGAAAACACTTTCTCGCCCATTTGACCGACGGATAAGCAGCAATCACCCACTGATGTTTCCCGTTGATCGCATCGCGGTAGGGTTTCATCACCTTCCTGCGGCACTTTCCTACTTCTGACAGTTTCCCGGGATCAATTCCATTCAGAGCATCCGGATCATCCGATACTATAAAAATCCGGCACGGCAGATCTTCAACCATCTGTTCAAGTTTCGCTTTTTCCCATGGAAGCACCGTGGAAAGCGTCTCCTGATCTGCATACAGGTAGTTCAGCCTCGCATGCGCGTCAAATGTCCAGTCGACATTGACCTTTCTGGCACCTGCCTTATAGCATGCCTCAATAATCATTGCGGCAAATTCATTCTGCTCAACAGAGATGGTCAGCAGGACCGTCTGCCCCTTCTGGACATTTGCTCCCGTCCTTACAATCAGCTCTGCATATTTATGCAGCAGTTTTTCTGATATACTCATGCTGGATTGTCCTTTTCCTTCTTCATGGCCTATACGGCATTCCGGATTACTTTTTCCACTGGTACTGCTGAACACTCTCTGCTTCCCAGTTCAGACGTCCATATCTGCGGGTCATTTCGATAATCTTCCGTTCGAGCTCCTCCGTCAGCATTCCCGGCCTGAGGCGCCAGTGCCAGTTTCCATCCTGATGAGACGGTTCATTGATTCTGGCCTCACTCCCCAGTCCCAGATGATCCTGAAGCTGAATCACACAGGTCTCCGCACGGCACATCATCGCTGCACGGACCAAAACCTCATGCATATGATCTGCTTCCGTCACTTTCACGCCGAAATAGTCGCAGACAAGCTTTTTGTCTTCTGCACTCAGTGAAGCAAACCAGCCGTTAATGGGATCATTGTCATGTGTTCCCGGATATACGACACAGTGCTCGGGAATGTTATGAACCAGGTAGTCGTTATACGCGCCGATATCATTCAAATCAAAGCCAAACTGCAGTACTTTCATGTTGGGGAATCCTGTTTCGCGGACCATCTGCCGGACCGAGTCCGTCATATAACCAAGATCTTCAACGATAACGGGCTTATATCCCATGTTCTGCCACATCTGATGGAACAGTGCCATTCCGGGTCCTTTTTCCCAATGTCCTTCTTTTGCACCTTTCCCTGCCGGAATGGAGAAATACTCGTCCAGTCCGCGGAAATGGTCGATACGCAGCAGGTCACACTGCTGGAAGTTCACCCAGAGGCGGGCCATCCACCATCCAAAATGATCTTCCTGATGTTTATCCCAGCGGTACAGCGGTGTTCCCCAGACCTGGCCGTCTTCGGAGAATCCATCCGGCGGACAGCCCGCCACAGAACTCTGACGATTCCGTTCATTCAGCTGAAACAATTCAGAATGCGCCCATACATCAGCGCTGTCAAAGGAAACATAAATCGGTATATCTCCGATAATCCGGATATGCTTCCCATTGGCGTATGCTTTCAGGGCAAACCACTGCTGATAGAATACGAACTGAATATACTTATGGAATTCAATGTCAAAATACAGGTGCTCGTTGTAATAGTCCACTGCATTGCCCCAGTGCCTGCTGATATCCTCAGGCCAGTCCGGCCATTCTGCACCACCGAAGAATTCCTTTACGGCCATGAACAGCGCATAGTCATTCAGCCACCAGCCATTGTTACGGATAAATTCCTGATAATCACCGCGTTCGGCAATCCGACTGCGTTCATATGCTTTTCTCAGAAGCGGAAGGCGCCGGGCAAACAGCTTTTCATAATCCACGCGGTCCGGACAATCACCGAAATCCACGGCATCGATTTCCTCGTGTGTCAGAACACCTTCCTCTGCCAGTGCATCCAGACTGATGTAGAACGGATTCCCGGCAAATGCTGAAAAGCCCTGATACGGTGAATCATACGCCATCGGCTGATGATTAGGCGGATTCAGAGGAAGAATCTGCCAGTAGGTCTGTCCAGACCTCTCCAGAAAATCAACAAAACGATATGCTTCCTCATCAAAACAGCCAATTCCATATCTGCTCGGCAGACTGGAAACAGGCATGAGTATTCCAGCAGAACGACTCATAGTTTTCTCCTCACTTATCTATTATTTGGCAGGTATTCTTTCTGCGAAAAAACTGATCCAATTGTAACAATTCAGCGGAAGGAGTTCAATATACTCTTTTCAATCCGTTCAGTTTTCCGGATGTACATCCATCACCTGTTGATGTACCTTTCCCGGTACTCCTCCTGCACGAACCCGTTACAGTTTTCGTTCCTTGTAAAACACACCAATCATGGCGCCCATTCCATCCGCCGGAGTAGTGATCTCCTGTAAAATCCATCCCTGATCCGCCATCTCGTTAATCTTACTCTCTGCCTTCTGGATGTCCTTTTCCCTGGATCCGGAAATACCTTTGTTCAGATAAACCAGTTTGTATTCACGCATTGCCTGAACTCCCCCTTTTCTGTCAGTATGGACTGTCATCCTGCTCGGATCCTGTAATGCCAGACTGAAGCGTCCGGCATTTTTTCTTTTCATCAGACCGAAGGTTGACAGCATTTTTCTGTCAGTACAGGCATCTTCACTGACTTTTCGCACTTGTTTCAGCCCGGCTTTCCCGCACAATGCAGAAAGCAGGATGGATACCATCCGGTATTATACATAATT
>CACXHF010000495.1 GCA_902767305.1 uncultured Eubacteriales bacterium | reverse complement strand
GGATTGGAAAAGCGGACTTCCATCCGCTTTTCCAGTTTTCTGTATCTTTCCATCTTCTCCGCGCTCAAGCCTGTTTCTCCTCGATATAACGAACCATGTCACCGACCGTTTTGACTCGTTCGATCGCATCATCTTCAATCTCAATATTGAATTCGCTTTCAATATCCATGACCAGCATCATAATAGATGCACTGTCTGCATTCAGATCTTCCTTCAGGCGGCTTTTCTCGGTAATTTCTGATGTATTCATTCCCAGCTGCTCGGCAACCATTCCCTGCAGTTTTTCAAAAATCATTTCTGTTCCTCCTCTTTTTCTGCTTCCTTGCTCTTCATTTCAGCGACCCCTTCGCGAATCGTTTCAACTACACCGCTTGTTACCAGTTCTCTGGCCTGCCTCAGCGCGCAGAACATCGCTCTGGCATCCGAATTGCCATGAGCTTTGATGACAGCGCCTTCAACTCCCAGCAGTGGAGCTCCGCCGATTTCACTGGTATCAAACTTCTTCTTTATTTCCTTAAAGGTATTCTTTGCCAGAAGACCTGCAATCTTGCCGGACAGCGAACTCATGAGCCCGTCCTTGATCAGATGCAGCAGCAGGGAAATGGTTCCCTCTGTGTTTTTAAGCAGCACATTACCGGCAAAACCGTCTGCCGCCAGCACATCACATGAACCGCTCAGTGCATCCCTTGCCTCCACATTTCCTGCAAAATCGATCAGTCCGAAATTTTTCATCAGCTGATAGGCTGCCTTTACCTGATCATTTCCCTTTGCCTCCTCAACGCCGATATTCAGCAGTCCCACTTTAGGAGAAGGTACTTTCATAACCTTGTTCATGTAAATGCTGCCCATCATCGCAAACTGCAGAATCCATTCCGGACGGCAATCAACATTGGCCCCCGAATCTGCAAGCAGCAGCGGTCTTCCCGGTACAGGAACCACCGCACACAGAGCAGGACGGTCTATTCCCCGAATCCGCCCAAGCTTGAACATAGCACCGGCCATCACCGCACCGGTAGATCCGGCACTGACAAAGCCGTCCGCCTCATGACTGCGAACCAGATCCATGCCCAGAACAAAAGAAGACTGTTTCTTTTTTCGAAGCGCCATTACCGGATGCTCCTCCGTGGTAATCACTTCCGGTGCATCCAGGATCTCAATCCGATCCCGAACCTTTTCGTAGTCCTCCCTAAGGCTGCTTCCCTCAAGCGCTCCGCGGATTATTGACTCAGGGCCTGCAAGAATCACTGTCAGGTCACTGAACTCCTTTGCCGCCAGGATGGCTCCATCCGCATTGATCTGCGGTGCCAGATCACCGCCCATGGCGTCCAGTACTAATTTCATCTTTACTTTCCTCCGACTCTCTGTGAAAAAGCATACATACCGATTCCGGCTGCTATGGCAAGATTCAGCGAATCAATACGGTCATTGTGCGGAATGCGCACCGGCATCCCCAGCTTGCTAAATCGTGGAGGCAGACCAGCAGCCTCATTACCGAAAATCAGCGCATAACTGTGCGGTAAATTCCGGCATGCTTCCTCCAGTGTCACCGATCCATCCAGCATAAAAGGATACAGGTGCATTTCCGGGAACTCGGACAGATAATCATCAAATACATCGAAATGACGGATATGAAGATCAAAAGCTGCACCCATAGATGCACGGACTGTTCTTGGATCGTCCGAATCTACAGCAGGTCTGATAATGGCTACATTTCTGTAACCCATGCCAAGCGCTGTTCTCAGAATCGTACCCATGTTTCCTGAATCACTGGGCTCATGCAGCACAATGTGCGGTCCGTCCTCGAACTGTCCTTCTTCCTTCCGATAGACCATGGCTGCATAGCAGTTTTCTTTTCTGGAAAGCCGCTCAAGGACACGATCTGCCGTCTCCACACGGATTTCTCTTTCCTGGCATGCATGAAGGAGTGATTCAATATCCTCAGTTCTCCGGATACGTTCCGATATAAGCAGACGCATGCAACGGTCCGGGCATGCTCTCAGACACGCTGTTGACGGAAAAAGCCCCGGCGCATAGCTGTAAGGAAGATCCCGGTGATACCCTTCCAGTTTCGGCATTATGTTTAACCTCTTATCAATCCCTGATTGTGACAAAGCGTGTTTCCGGATTTCTGCCTTTTCTCAACACTTATGTCAGCACTGCGGGATTATAGCAAAAAAAAGTTCATACTTCAAGTTCTGAGCAAAATCACGTAAAAGCCGGTTTCATTCGCCTGAAGGCAGTTCTGCTACCATTTTGTAGTCAAGCCTCATCACTATGAACACTATCTGTCAACGAGATATTATTCTTTTCCGGTATTCGGCGCCTTTCCGCCCTGCCCGATGGCAGGGCGGAATACACGCTATACTCTTTCTGTTTTACAGTCCCGGTCAGAGAATGATTTCTGCCCGGCTTCCGCCGCTTTTCTCCTTCGTTACAACTATCTGACGATCAATTGCCCTCCTCAGTTCACTCACGTGGGAGATGATTCCTACCAGGCGGTTCCCTTCGGTCAGTCCCTGCAGGGCGCGCATTGCCTGCTGAAGAGTATCCTCATCAAGCGAGCCGAACCCCTCATCCACAAACATACTGTCCATCTTTATTCCGCTGGCCGTATGCTGGATTTCCTCCGAAAGTCCCAGAGCCAAAGACAACGAGGCAATAAATGACTCACCGCCCGAAAGAGACTTGACACTCCGGGTTGTCCCGTTGTAATGGTCCTGAACATCCAGGTCCAGTCCGCTCTGAGATCGAAAATCCTCCGGGGTCTCCCTGCGCATCAGTTCATACTGGCCTGAGGACATCCTGAACAGATGAACATTAGCCCGTCTCAGTATCCGGTCAAAATATGTCATCTGCACATATGTTTCGAGCATAATGTGCTCCTTACGGCCTGAAAGTGTTCCGTTCACTGTGTCTGCCAGCGGCGCGATCATGCTCACCTGTTCATCCAAGTGCCGCAGCGAATCCTCCGTCCTGTGGATTTCCTCCAGAAGGGTTTCATTGTGCAGACGATTCGCATTCAGCTTTTTCTGCAATTCAAGTAGTTCCCGGCGCTCTGCGGTCACTTTTAGCTGTTCCTCTTCCTTTGCCTTCAAATCAATGAACGGCATTTCTGCCAGTTGATCCTTCAGCGTGCTGATTCCGGCACACAGCTGCGTCATCGCATCATTTTCCTTCTGATACGCTTTCTCAGCTTCCTGCTGTTCCTTCCGGATCTGTTCAATTTTCGCCAGAATTCTCTGCTTCTCCGCCTCTGCGGTTGACGCATCCTTAAAGCGTACCTGACCTTTCAGAAGCTTTCCCTGCTCCTCGGCCTGACTGCGAGCAACCTCTGCCGCAGCTGCTTCCTGAATCAATATATTAATACGGTTCTGTGCTTCATCAGCAGCCCGTTCCAGTTCCGGGAGTTCACGGATGAGTCTCTGCCGCTCCGCCACATTTTTCTCCTCACGGGAAATCATCCGTTCCAGTTCACGTTCTCGATTTTCAAGCACTTCTATCTCGTTTTCCGCACGCAAAGAAAGCCCGGTTTCATCCTCTGTGCCATAAAGGTTCTGTATCTGTGCAAGCATCTGCTGCTCCGCCGCTGTCAGCTGTCCGCGCGCCGTATGCGCTTCGCTGCTCCTCGCGTTAGCTTCTTTCCGTGCAGTTTCGCCCGCTTTTTCAGCCCTCTCAACCTCTGCCTCTGTTGGAGCCCCGGCAGATTTTTCTGCTTTCCTTGGATGTACTTCCGACCCGCAAACCGGGCATGGCATTCCGGGAAGGAGCTGCTCGGCCATGATTCCTGCCTGTTCAGCATTAAACAGTTTCCGCATTTCACGCGCGCGGTTCAACTGCCGTTCTGCCTTTTCCTCAGCTTTCACATAATTCCGAGCTGCATCTCCAGCTTTTGTCCGAAGGATTTCAAGTTCTGAGATATCTTTTGCAAAGATACGAAGCTGCTTTACCCGCTCCTGTCCCTGTTCAAGTTCGCGTTTGAATTCAGCTCTGTTTTCGCCGGCCGCAGCCAGTGTTTCCAGCTTCGTACGTCCCTTAGACAGCTCATCAGCCGCCATTGCCTGTTTTGCTTTTGTCTCCTCCAGTTCTTTGGCAGCTTTCTTTTCCCGGTTTCTG
>CACXHF010000494.1 GCA_902767305.1 uncultured Eubacteriales bacterium | reverse complement strand
TTCGATCAGTAAACGGACAGATGCTTTCTTTTCTCTTTATATGAAAAAGCCGCCATTGGCGGCTTTTTCATATAAAGAGAAAAGACAGAGTAAAACGATTCCGGAGGCAACCGAAATGATTAATCGGTAAACATAGATGTGGAAAGATAGCGGTCGCCGGTATCCGGAAGGAGAACGACGATGTTTTTTCCTTTATTTTCCGGGCGTCTGGCCAGTTGAATTGCGGCAAAAAGAGCAGCCCCGGAGGAGATGCCTGCAAGAATTCCTTCCGTTCTTCCTAGCGCTTTACCGGCTGCAAAAGCATCTTCGTTTTCGACAGGAATTATTTCGTCATAGATGGATGTATTGAGAACTTCAGGTACGAAACCGGCACCAATTCCCTGAATCTTATGCGGACCGGCAGTTCCTTTGCTGAGAACGGGCGAAGAAGCCGGCTCAACAGCTACTATTCTGATATTCGGATTCCGGCTTTTCAGGTACTCACCGGTTCCAGTAATTGTGCCTCCGGTTCCGACGCCGGCAACAAAAAGATCAACTTGTCCATCAGTATCCTCCCAGATTTCGGGACCGGTAGTCATTCTGTGAGCAGCCGGATTGGCCGGGTTGACGAATTGACCTGGAATAAAGCTGCCGGGAATGGAGGCGGCCAGTTCATTAGCTTTGGCAATAGCCCCTTTCATGCCTTTTGCACCCTCGCTGAGAACCAGTTCGGCGCCGTATGCCTGCATGAGTTGCCGGCGTTCGATGCTCATGGTGTCCGGCATGACGATGATGATTCGGTAACCGCGGGCAGCAGCGACACTGGCAAGACCGATGCCAGTGTTACCGGATGTGGGCTCAATGATGACGGACCCCTCTTTCAAAAGACCTTTTTCCTCAGCATCGTCTATCATGGCTTTTGCAACACGGTCTTTGACAGAGCCGGCCGGATTAAAGGATTCGAGCTTTGCAAAAATGTGTGCTTCAAGATTGTGCTTCTTTTCAGTATGGACAAGCTCCAAGAGAGGTGTATGCCCGATCAGTTGATCTGCCGATGTATAAATCTTCATGAAAGCCTCCTGCAAAGTAATCATACCAAATTGATATGAATTGATTCGAAGCACATTATAGGCGTCAGCCTTTTACCTGTCAATACGATTTTTAAAGAAATAACAGATATTTTTCAAAAAACACAGGAATACCAATGTACATTTTAATGCTGTGATGAACTGAAACAAGTCTGAGAGTCAGAGAGATTATCATTATGCAGATATAGCCCAGAATGACGGATTCCTGACGTTGGCGACAGGACTGCATGCGCAGTTGCAAAAAGTTGCAAACGCGTGTTTTTGTGTTATAATACAGGAACAATTCCCGATAACTGTGGAGGAGAACATGGTGAAAAAGACACTCAGGAAATGCTTGATTCTGGCAATGATCCTGATTGCTCTCTGCTCCGTGGCCGGAGCAACAACAACAGGCGAGAAAATGGCACTGGAGGAAGCAAAGACAATTCTGGCGGCAATGCCGCTTTCATTTAGAGGACTGACGGACCAGCTCTGTCTTGGCGGTTACAGCAGGGAAGAAGCTGAATATGCAGCGAGTCATTGCGGAATAGACTGGAACCAACAGGCAGTACGGGCACTGAAACGGTATAGAGATGTGCCCGGAATGGCAGAGGAAGAGATTCGTCAACAGATGTCTTATGACGGCTTTACTGATGAACAGATTCATACGGCCTTTGTGCGCAGGGAGAAACCCATGGAAGGGGAGGCTGACCGACTGGCAAGACAGTACCTAAACCTGACGCCATATTCTCTGGATGGACTTGTTAAACAGTTGTGCAGAGAGGGTATCAGTGAAGAGGAAGCCAGGCAAGCGGTGGAACGGCTTCAAGTTAACTGGAATGCTGAGGCAGAGCGATCTGCTGAACGTCATGAGAAAGAAGGCCTGCCTCCGGATGACAGAATGCTTGAGGCATTGAAAACGGAGGGATTTACACCGGAACAGGCAAGAGAAGCGGTGAACAGGCGTCACAGATGAGAAAGGGTGTACCGGCAGAAGCATTTACGTACATGGTAGAATGCAGAGATGGGTCTTACTACTGTGGCTGGACGAATGCACTGTGGCAGCGAATTGCACATCATAACAATGGAACGGGAGCACGATATACAGCAAGTAGACGGCCTGTTCATCTGATATATGTTGAACGATATTTATCAAATAGAGTGGCAATGAGCCGAGAATGGCATATCAAGCATTTGACTCGGAATAAAAAAAGCCGTTTGATCCAGATAAATCGGGCGGTAATAGTTGCTTTAGGTGAAAAAACGGATTCACGGGAAGGTTTGATACCAGAAGCAGGGATTCTTCCGGATTCGATAATGCTCCCGGAGAACTTTGGACTGATTTGCCGACCTACCTGGGAATCCGGGATACTTTGGTTTGCCGAAAACGCCGGAGGCGAACGTTTGGGCATTGCTGGTGGTTTTGCTTTATCGGAACATGCAGTTTTATATGGAGCGGAAAAGACGGTTTCATATCTGGCATCATCCTGGGAAGAATTCATGCGTATGCCGGAGACATATCTGGAAAACAGGTGGCTGCTCTCAGAATCGGAATAAGAAGAAAAGTCAGGGCGAATAGAAATGGACAAAAAATGGCAGAAGGATCTTGAAAAAGTCAGAAAGGCAATGAAAGAGGCGGAAATGTATCGCCGGGCGGTATCACTTAGTCAGTTTGATCTTGAAACCGTCTGTCCCTCTGCAGGAATGGAAGAGCAGGGGGAAATCATTGCATTTCTTGAAACGCAGGCTTTCAGAATCCGGAAACGACCGTCGTTTATTCATGCAGTGGAAAATGTATATATTCACGCGGATGAACTGGAGGAAAGAGATCGGGTGATGATTTCTGCTCTCCACAGGACATATTTCGAGGAAAAGAATCTGACTCCGGAAATGCAGCATGCATTTGCGCTCACGGAAAGCAGAGCATATATTGCCTGGCAGAAAGCCAGATATGCAGGGGAATTCAGTCTGTTTCAAAAAAATCTGGAAGAAGTGATTGAAGCAGAACGCTGTAAAATCAGGCTTCGAGAGCCGGAAAAAGAGGGATCATGTCCGTCACTGTATGACCAGATGATTGGAAGGTATGAACGGGGCATGACCTGTGCCAAACTGGATGCCTGCTTTGAATCCTGCAGAAAACGAATGATTCCCTTGTTCTCCCGGATTCTGAAAAGCCGAAAAACGATTCGAACTGATTTTCTGTATCGACCGGTGCACAGGGGGGTACAGAAAAAGCTGACGGAAATGCTTCTGGATATTCTGGATATGGATCGCAGAAGGACTATTGTTTCACTTACTGAACATCCGTTTACGATGGATATTGGTCCGGATAATGTCAGAATTACAACGCATATTTATGAAGAGAATTTTATTTCAAATCTCTATTCTGTTCTCCATGAAGGTGGGCATGCCCTGTTTGCACTCATGGATCCCCGAGAACACTATACGAGTTTCATTACCGGTGAGCGTACTTATGGAATGGATGAGTCTGTATCGAGATTTTATGAGAACCGGATCGGACGATCCCGGGCTTTTATCCATTTTGTCTATCCGCTTTTAAAAGATCTTCTGGGAGATGTTCTTTCAGATGTTACGGAACAGGAACTGTATGAGGCGGTAAATGAAGTCAGACCGTCGCTGATCAGGACCGATGCAGATGAATTTACCTATATGTTTCATATTATGATTCGATATGAAATGGAAAAGGAATTGGTGGCGGGCAATCTCAATGCAGATGGTGTTCCAGCCAGATGGGCGGAACTGTACGGGGAATATCTCGGAATCACTCCGTCAAATGACCGGGAGGGC
>CACXHF010000493.1 GCA_902767305.1 uncultured Eubacteriales bacterium | reverse complement strand
GTTGAGTATTCTTCCGCAACGGTTTTTCACATTGACCTCAACTGCAAGAACCCCAACAACCCGGTTACCGCTTCCCTGAATTACCGCAAGGCGATGTATCACGCCATGAACCGTGAGGTTATCGCACATGACCTGTTTGGTTATCAGCAGCCGAGCGGAGTCTATGTCAACGGCCAGGCTGGTATGTTCTCTGAAAATGGACTGACCTACCGCGAGAGCGAACAGGGTAAAGCCGTGACAGAGATGGTTAACAGCTGGGGTCCTTACGGATACAGCCCCGAACTGGCAAAAGAGTATCTTGCCAAGGCATATGAGGAGTGCGGCCTGCCCGAGGATACCGTTCTGACGCTGTGCTTTGCCTATGATCCTTCCGAGGCTAACTGGAATGCCACCGCTCAGTATCTGCAGGAAGAGCTGCCGGTTATCTTTGACGGAAAGGTGAAAGTCGTATTTGATACCTATTCCGGCATTTCGACCACAGTCTATAAGCAGCAGCATGATACTTGGGATTTCTCACCCAATGACTGGACCAGATCAGCCAGCCGTACCTTCCCGTATACCTGCTTCTATTACTATCTGAGCACCTATGGCAGCCATCCGAACAACTACTTTGATGAGGAGTTCGAAGCACAGTATGCTGTATGTGACAGTGAGGAAGTAAAATCTGACTACAACCGTATGCTGGATGAGACGAAGAAGCTGGAGGAGATCTATCTGGCAAAGGTTATCCATATTCCGGTCGTTCAGGAAACCTATTATGAGATGTTTGCAGATAAACTCGTTCTGCCGGTTGAATTCTATCTGCCTGGATTTGGCTGGGGCATGCAGTTTGGCGATATGGTCGAGTAAACTGCACAGAATTGCATAATCCGACGGGAATATGGTATAATTCCCGCAGTCACGGGTATATGCCGCCCACTGGCGGCATATGCCTGTGTTTTGTATCCTGCAGGAACGGCGGTATTCTCTGACGGACAGAAAATGGTCTGACTGTTTTCTGTCCGTCAGGGAATATACGTTAAATTCTGCCTGATTTCATTCCTGAAACCGGCAGATGAATTTGAGGAGAAGCGAATGTTTAAATATGTTTTGGGACGCATTGGTGCGATGCTGCTGACCCTCTTTCTGGTCATGACGCTTTCTTTCTGGGTGATCCGGCTGATGCCCATGACTATCTTTGAAAATCCCGAAGTATCACCGGAGGTTCAGCGGCGTCTTGAGGACCGTATGCATCTGCATGAACCGATGATCGTCCAGTACTATTATTTTATTGAAGGAATCGTCACGCGCGGAGATTTCGGGACCTCAGTCAAGATCCGTCCGGGTCTGCAGGTATTTGATATTATCCGTGAGCGCATTCCGCCCACGATGCTGCTCAATTTCTTTTCCCTGCTGATTTCGATTCCACTGGGGATTATTTCCGGAACCATAGCCGCATTGAAGCGCAATACCTGGATTGACAACGTAATCTCCTTTCTGATTGTCATCTTCATCTCAGTTCCATCCTTTGTTTTTGCCTCACTGATGCAGTATGTATTTGCTTTCATGTGGCCGATGTTCCCGACACTGTATAATGCGCAGGCACCAAGCATCTGGGAGGCCTTCCATTCCATGATTCTGCCGATTGTGGCCTTGTCCCTGAATCCCATAGCCACCATTGCCAGATATCTGCGGGGCGAACTGATTGAAACCCTTTCCTCAGAGTACATGCTGCTGGCGAGAACGAAGGGACTGACTCAGCAGGAGGCAACCTGGCGTCATGCATTCCGTAATTCACTGGTGCCCATTGCCAACACCATTATTCCGCTGATTACGGGCATTATGGGCGGATCTCTGGTCATTGAAAAGATTTTTGCAGTTCCAGGCGAGGGTGGTCTGCTGGTCGATTCCATTCTGGGCGGCGATCACTTTCTGACGGTTGCGCTGCTCATTTTCTATTCGCTCATTTCTCTGGTCACCATTTTTGTGGTGGACGTTTCCTATGGAATCATTGATCCGCGGATCAGAATAGGAGGAGGCAAATGACCGTTTATGACCGCAATGACCTGCCGGAGGAACTGCTGAATCTGCCGGATTCCGAATTTGAAAAGGCAGAGAATGACTGCAGTACGGATGAACGCTTCAAGACCGAACCGATCGGTTTTTATCAGGATGCGCTCCGGCGGCTTTTTCACAACCGGCTTTCCGTCATTTCTCTGTGTGCTATTCTGATTATCATCGTTCTCTCTGTTGCCGTCCCGAATATGACCGGCTATGGCTATACCCAGCAGAATGTCAAGCAGAAAAACCTCCCCTCAAAAATGCCTGGACTTGAACAGCTGGGGATCTTTGACGGGACGCGGATACTGACCAATATCAAGAAATCTTCCATCAATGATCCGAAACGGTATCCGGAGGGATGCGTCCTTGAAATCCTTCGGGAATACAAGGCCGGACGTCAGGAAGTCGTGGACGTAAAAGTGGATTATTACCGCTACTGCGGTGTTCCTGAAGGGGAATACCACTGGATGGGAACGGATTACCTGGGCCGTGACATTATGACCCGTCTATTCAAGGGAACCCGCATTTCACTCCTGATCGCAGCACTTTCCGTGCTGACCAACCTGATCATCGGGATTATCTACGGATCAATCGCCGGCTATTACGGAGGACGCGTCGACATGTTCCTGACGCACCTGGCTGAGGTACTTGACGGCCTTCCGTATATTGTCGTCACCATCCTTTTTATGCTCTGGCTGGGCTCTGGTATGCTGAGCATTGTTCTGGCCCTGACTGTGACCGGCTGGATCGGCACAGCACGGCTGACCCGTGCACAATTCTACCGGTACAAGCACCGGGAGTATGTGCTGGCTGCCAGAACACTGGGTGTACCGGACCGGAAGCTGATCTTCCGTCACATTCTGCCCAATACGGTCGGGCCGCTGATTACCAGAGCGATGATCGCGGTTCCCGGAGCGATTTTCTCTGAGAGTTTCCTTGCCTATATCGGCCTTGGCATCAAGCCGCCGGAACCGTCGATCGGCATCCTTCTTTCGGAAGGACAGAAAATGCTGCTTCAGTATCCGAACCAGACATTTTTCCCGGCACTTCTCATTTCAATACAGATGATAGCCTTCAATATGCTGTCAAACGGCCTCAGGGATGCCATGGATCCCAGCCGGAGAGGGGAGGATTAAACAATGAGTGAACAGTCATCCCTGTCTCAGCCGTCCAATGGTCAGGAATGTGTCCTGAGCGTCAGAGACCTCTCGGTTTCGTTCCGTGCCTACGGCGGAATTGTCCGGGCAGTCCGTGGTGTAAGCTTTGATCTCCATCGCGGCGAGACACTGGCCATCGTAGGGGAATCGGGTTCCGGCAAATCTGTATCCATCAAATCCGTTATGGGAATTCTGCCCAGCAATGCCTCTGTTGACGGGGGTGAAATCCTGTATGACGGGATGGACCTCACCAAAGTGGATGAGGCAAAAATGCATGAAATCCGGGGACACCGGATCGGCCTGATCTTCCAGGATCCTCTCTCCGCACTGAATCCCATTATGCGGGTTGGCAAGCAGATCATGGAAGTGCTGGAAAAAAGGGGAATAGGCCGCAAAGAAGCCCGCGAACGGGCACTTTCCCTGATGCAGGATGTCGGGATTCCGGAAGCGGAGAAACGGATTGATCAGTATCCGTTTCAGTTTTCCGGCGGCATGCGCCAACGTATTGTGATTGCAATTGCCCTTGCAGGTGATCCGGAAATCCTCATCTGTGATGAACCTACGACGGCGCTGGACGTGACGGTCCAGGCCAAGATCCTTGAACTGATCAATCAGATCAAGGAAAAACGGCATCTCTCCGTCCTCTTTATCACCCATGATCTCGGTGTAGTGGCACAGATGGCTGACCGCATTGCGGTCATGTATGCCGGACGCATTGTCGAAACCGGGACATCCGAGGAGATTTTCTTCGACCCCCGTCATCCCTATACCTGGGCGCTGCTCAGTTCCATGCCGGATCTTGAAACCTATGAGCGCCTGGAGACCATTCCGGGAACACCGCCCAACATGATCTATCCGCCCAAAGGGGATGCGTTTGCGGCGCGCAACCGGTACGCGCTGAAAATTGATTTTGAACGGGAGCCGCCCATGTTCCGCATTACGGATACCCACATGGCAGCCACCTGGCTTCTCCATCCAAAGGCACCGCATATGGAAATGCCCGTAAGCCTTGCACACCGGATTGACAGAATGAAGGAGGCGGCCAAGCATGTCTGATCCCAGAAATATCCTTGAAGTGGAACATCTCTGTCAGTACTTCACGACCGGTTCCAGAGGAAAACGGATGACCGTACGGGCAGTGGACGACGTCAGTTTTTCCGTCCGTGCAGCAGAGACGTTCGGTCTGGTCGGGGAGAGCGGCTGCGGAAAAACGACCACCGGCCGGACAATTATCCGTCTGTACGATCCCACCAGCGGTACGGTCCGCTTTGACGGACGTGAGATTTCCGGAAAGATGAACCGGGAACTGTCTGCCTATCTGGCAAAAAATATGGCCATGATTTTCCAGGATCCCATCGAGTCACTGAATCCCCGGATGACCATTGAGGAGATTATCGGGGAAGGACTGATGCTGCGGGGCATGAGCCGGTCTGAGGTTCACCAGGCGGTCATCGACATGCTGCACAAGGTGGGACTTACGGAGGAGCATGCTACCAGATATCCTCATGAGTTTTCCGGCGGTCAGCGGCAGCGGATCGGAATAGCCCGGGCAATGATTCTGAAACCCCGGCTGATCATCGCAGATGAACCGGTTTCAGCACTGGATGTCTCCATTCAGGCACAGGTGATAAACCTGCTCAACGATCTTCAGTCAGAGATGGGACTGACGATTCTCTTTATTGCGCACAATCTCTCCGTCGTCAAGTATTTTTCTGACCGGATCGGAGTTATGTACTATGGAAAAATGGTGGAGATTGCGCCGTCGAGGGAACTGTATGAGCATCCGCTTCATCCCTATACCCGGGCGCTTCTCTCGGCAATTCCACAGCCGAATCCACTGACGGAACGACATCGTCAACGTATTGACTACATTCCTGAACGGGATCATGATTACTCAAAGGAAAGGCCGGAAATGCGGGAAGTGACACCGGATCATTTTGTTTACTGCTCTTCCTCCGAGTTCCGTCGCTTTCAGTCAGAACTCGGGATTTCCTGATTCACAAGACCGACTGTCTGTTATGACAGATCGGTTTTTTGCTTTCCCGATCTGTTTTTTCTGGATTGCCGGAGTTTTGCTGTTTTCATCAGAATTGAAAAACATGGCATTTCCGGAATGGACAAGCAACGGAGAGTGATGTATGATTGCGTCAGTCAGAATTCTTTCTTCGGGTCAGGACATGGTATTTTCCGACACGCAGAAATGGACTGAGTGCGGAGGAAATGAAATGAGCGAAATAACATCAGGCGTGCAGATTGTACTGCCGCAGCATTGCAACGGGTATCTGAAACCCCGCCTGTTCGGCGGACAGATTATGGCATGGATTGACATAATCGGTGCTGTGGCGGCCAGACGGTATACACACTGTGCCGTAACGACGGCCTGCGTGGATAACCTGAATTTTATCGGACCGGCGTATCTGAACGATACAGTTGTGCAGGAGGCGATGGTTACCTGGACCGGACGCACTTCGCTTGAGGTTCGTGTAGACAGCTTTGTTGAATCGCTGACCGGGGAGAGGAAGGCGATTAACCGGACCTATCTGGTGTATGTGGCTATCGATGAAAACGACCAGCCTGTGCCGGTTCCGCCCTTTATTCCACTGACGGAAGAGGAAAAAATGGAATACGAGGCGGCGGAGCGGCGCAGGGAACAGCGCCTTGCCAGATAGGCAGGACAGGATTTCACCGGGAACGGGGAGACTGTTCTGACTCTCTTTGATCCAGAATACACAGAATTTTTCAGAAAAAGGGGGAATGAGCTTGAAATTTACCAGAGGCTACTGGCTGACGCGGGAGAATTTTGTCATGAACTATGCGGCTCAGTGCGTCAGGACAGAGGCAAAGCCGGAGCTTTTGCATGTCCTGGCGGCATGCCGGCAGGTACAGGGGCGGGGGGATATTCTCAACAGCGCCACACTGGATGTCACATTTACATCCCCCATGGAGAATGTTATCCGTGTGTGTGTGACCCATTTTGCAGGTCAGGTTGCCAGACGTCCGCAGTTTGAAAAGACTGAACCGGGAACGAACCCGCAGGTAAGGGTGGAAGGCAATGAGGCCTCGTTCAGGAGCGGAAACCTTACGGCACGGGTGAAAAAGAATGCTCCATGGGAAGTGGAATTTCTTTCCGGCGACGGAAAATGTATAACAAGCTCCGGTTATCATGGAATGGCTCATGCCAGAGACCGGAATACAGGCAAAGCTTATATGAGCGACAGTCTCATGCTGGATGTAGGCGAACTGGTTTACGGATTGGGTGAGCGCTTTACTCCCTTCGTCAAAAATGGCCAGTCCGTGGATATGTGGAATGCAGACGGAGGAACCGCTTCAGAACTGGCTTACAAGAACATTCCTTTCTATGTGACCAACCGTGGATACGGCATCTTTGTGGATGATACATCGGATGTAAGTTTTGAAGTGGCAAGCGAAAAGGTTGAACGGGTACAGTTTTCAGTTGAGGGAGAAAGCCTTGCTTATTACATTCTGTATGGGGGAAGCATCCGCGGGACGCTTCAGCTCTACACGGCGCTGACCGGACGCCCGCCCGTTCTGCCTGCATGGAGTTTTGGGCTCTGGCTTTCCACCTCCTTTACGACAGATTACGATGAGAAAACGGCAGCCGGTTTCATTCGGGGAATGCAGGAGCGTCAGATTCCGCTCTCTGTGTTTCATTTTGACTGTTTCTGGATGCGGGGTTATAACTGGTGTGATTTTGAGTGGGATCCGGAAACGTTTCCGGATCCGGAGGGCATGCTCAGACGGTATCATGAAATGGGACTTCATCTGTGCTGCTGGATCAATCCGTATATCGCACAGCAGTCCTCTCTGTTTGCAGAGGGAGCGGAGAAAGGATATCTGATCCGGACAAAAGACGGGAATGTCTGGCAGACAGACCTGTGGCAGGCCGGAATGGGAATTGTGGACGTGACCAATCCTGATGCAAGAGCCTGGTACTGTGGGTATCTGAGGCGGCTGCTGGAAATGGGTGTGGACTGTCTGAAAACGGATTTCGGTGAACGCATACCGGTTCGGGATGTGGTCTATTATGACGGATCCAGTCCACTCCACATGCACAATTATTACAGTTATCTGTATAATCAGATGGTTTTCGAAACGATTCGCGAGGTCCGGGGAACAGGTGAGGCCATCGTGTTTGCAAGAAGTGCCACCGCAGGCGGACAGAAGTTCCCGGTGCATTGGGGTGGAGACAACAGCGCCTCTTATGTATCCATGGCGGAAACACTTCGTGCCGGCCTGTCCATGAGCCTTTCAGGCTTTGGATTCTGGTCGCATGATATCTCCGGATTTGAATCGACAGCGCCTGCTGACGTGTATAAGAGGTGGGTTCAGTTCGGACTGCTGTCCTCGCACAGCCGTCTTCACGGTTCATCCAGCTACCGGGTGCCGTGGGCATTTGATGAGGAGAGCGTAGACGTTGTCCGGACATTTACCCGTCTGAAATGCCGCCTGATGCCGTATCTGTATGCGGCAATGATGGAAGCGCATGAGATGGGAATTCCAATGATGAGGCCGATGGTGATGGAATTCGAAGAGGATCCCGCCTGTGAAGCACTGGACCGCCAGTATATGCTGGGGGAATCTCTGCTGATTGCCCCTGTATTCCGCAAGGACGGTCAGGTCAGTTATTATCTGCCTGAGGGACGATGGACAAACCTGATTACAGAAAGGGTCGTGGATGGCGGCCGCTGGGTACAGGAAGTGCATGATTTCATGTCGCTGCCTCTGATGGTCCGTCCGGGAACCGTTATTCCGCTGGGAGCCGTCTCGGAACGGCCGGACTATGATTATTGTGATCATCTGGAACTGCATGTATATGGTCTTGAGGACGGGCAGACAAAGACAGTCCGGGTTTACAGCAATGCCTGTCTTGAAGCAGAATACCGTATAATCCGGTGCGGCAGTGAGGTGCATGCAGAGACGGATTCTGAAAAGCCCTTCAGGATCATCGTGCACGAACTGAACTGACGTATGCCGCTTCGGGAAGAAACAGGAACGGTGATTATTAAACAGGGAAGCACTTCTCAGCCGGCAGGACTTCCCTGTAAACAGAGAGAGAGGATAAGGATTAAGCGTATGGCAAATGTATTTGATTATCTTGTATGGCGTGCAGATGTTCCAATGTCTGCCGATCCGTTTAATGAAGTAGATAATCTGGTTCTGGCACAGCTGTCATATACGGATTTCTCTGGAATTGTCCCGGACGATGGAACAAAAGTACCTCTTCAGACAGCAGCGGAAGCCTTTTTCAGCAGTCATTCAAGAGAGGAGATTCAAGCTGACAAATCCTTTACAGCCAAGGCTCCTTTCTTGATGGATGAAATGATCCAGGGAGTCCGTTTTTCCGGGATTCAGCTCAGCAGGTACATTGATGAGATCGATCCGGAGCGGGGAATACAGCTCTCGGCACTGACCTATGATTTGACAGACGGAACACGATATATTGCTTTTCGGGGAACAGACGGGACCGTCGTTGGCTGGAAAGAGGATTTCAACTTCAGTTATCTGCCGGAGACGGAAGGGCAGAGCCGTGCAGCAAAATACCTGAATAAGGCGGGAGCCGATTCAATGGCACCCCTTCGGATCGGCGGTCATTCCAAAGGCGGAAATCTTGCTGTCTATGCTGCAGCGTTTTGTGAACCGGAGATTCAGGACCGGATTCTTGCCGTATATTCCAATGACGGTCCCGGATTCCGGATGACGATCGTGGAATCAGAGGAATATAGACGGATTCTGCCGAGAATCCGGAGCATCATTCCGGAAAGTTCGATGATCGGCATGCTGCTCAACAACCGGGCAGAACCGCTGGTGGTAAAAAGCAGTGCATCAGGTATTGTGCAGCATGATGCATTTTCCTGGCAGATCCGACGCAACCGGTTTGAGGAAACGGTTCTTTCAGATCTGGGACATTTTGTCAACCGGACGCTCAGCGACTGGCTTTGCCAGATGAGTGATGAGGAACGCGCGCTGTTCACCAATACCATCTTCTCCCTGTTTGAGTCGACCGGCAAGGAGTCTTTCCGGGAAATCAGCGAACAGGGCTGGAAGAGCGCCGAGTCCATTCTGAACACGCTTCTGACAATGCCCAAGGGAAAACAGCAGGAAATGCTCCGCCTTCTCTCCATGCTTGGACAAAGCGGCGGACAGGCTGCCGCCGATTACCTGCGTACTGTTGCCGTACGTCTGGGTCATCATGAAGAGGAGAAGCCGGCAAACGGACAGGAGATCGGTCTTCAGAATGCATGACGATTCATGCGGAGCAGAGTGTACTCATAAACGGTCTGCTGTAAAGAGAGGGATT